>JBKBWH010000009.1:0-20825 GCA_046289115.1 Candidatus Kryptonium sp. | reverse complement strand
GGTTGAAAGATATGCTGTATGTTATTCAAAGGTTACACCCGATGAAGCAAAAGATTTTGAACTCTTGATTCTTGATCCTGACCATTACACAGCAAATGAAATAGGGGAGCTTAAAAAATCTGGTACAATTTTAATAGCGTATCTTAACATAGCGGAGTTTGAATCTTATCGTGGTTATTCTATCCCTGAGTCTCTGATAATTGGCAAAAATCCAGAGTGGGAAGGTCATTTTTATGTTGATGTAACATCAAATGTATGGCAGAGTTTAATTTTTGATCAAGTTATTCCGAAGATAATATCAAAAAATTTTGATGGTTTTTTCATTGATATGGTGGACATAGTTCAAGTTTTCCCGCATTTTTATGCTTGGGTTATTGATATAGTTAGAACAATAAAACTGCAGAATAAGGAGAAAATTTTAATCGCAAACAATGGCTGGATTTTGATGGATACATTGAAAAACTATGTTGATGCTTTTCTAATTGAGGGGCTCTTCACAAGTTATAATTTTCAAAGTAAAAGATATTTCGTCAGGTTTGAAAAGGAGTATGCGGACAGGGTTAAAATTTTGAAGTCCCTTGGGAAGAAAATTTTTACGCTTGATTTTTTACCTGAGCATGATAAGAGAAGAAATTTCGTTAAAAATCTATCCAAGTATTATGGGTTCACACCTTATGTATCAACGATAGAACTAAATAAGTTACACAGATGATTTTAAGGTTGAACGAAAGGTTGACCGTAGACAAAATTTCAGAATTGAGGGCGCGGTTGAAAAATTTTTTGGTTTCAAATGGTGTTGAAAACGAAACTGCTGATGACATTGAACTTGTAATAAGTGAGATGCTCACGAATATATACAAACATTCTTATAAAGGTAATGAAGGTGATGTGATAATAAATGCTCATGTTGACGATGAGAAAATTTATATCTCAATTAGGGACTTCGGTGAAAAATTTTCACCGTCGGAAGTAAGTAAGCCCGATCCTGAAGTCCTTGCGGACCACGGTTATGGACTTTATATAGCAAGCCAAATTATGGATAAAATTGAATACATCCTTTCGCATGAATCTGGAACCGAGGTAATTTTAACAAAATACTTGAAGAAAGATGGTTGATGTTTGTTTGATTCTTGAGGGAACATATCCTTATGTTGTTGGTGGGGTTTCAAAGTGGACACATGCACTTGTAAATAACTTAAGCAACATTGAATTTTCAATTGTTCACCTACATTCGGGTCAAGAAAGAGAAATTAAGTTTGAAGTCCCAAAAAATGTTAAGTCAATCGTTGAAATAGATGTAAGGAATGGGCTTGGATTTAAATTTGATTTCAGCGATATGATCAGGGTTGTGCCTGAGGCAAAGGTTTATCATAGTTTGTCAACTGGGTTTGCTGGACTTTTGGGACTACAGGTAAAGTCTGTGAGGGATAAACCTTTAGTTTTAACTGAACATGGTTTGTATTGGAAAGAGATTGAGTTTGGAGTTGACGAAGTTGAATGCGGTTTTAAAATTTTTAAGGATATAAAAGAGAAGGAAAAAGTTTGCGTAGAAAGGCGAAGATATTTGGAGATTTTTAAGGAAATCGCAAGGAGATGTTACCTGGAGGCGGATGTTGTAACGACTGTATGCAAGTATAACCTTGAACAACAGTTGGATTTGATTTCAAATGAGAAAAAATCTGAAAGTTCAAAGTTTCAGGTGATTGAAAATTTCGTCGAACCAGAGTTTTTCGGATCCATAGTTGGGAAGGTTGGAAACGAGAAGGTGGTTAGTTTTATCGGAAGGGTTGTCCCAATAAAGGATGTTAAAACTTTCATAAGAGCGATGCCTCTAATTCTCAAGGGGATTGATAATGTTAAGTTTTTAATTGTTGGGGATTTGATGCAGGATGCTGAGTATGTAGATGAATGCTTTGAGCTTGTCAAAGATCTTGGTCTTGTTGAAAAGGTTAAATTCACCGGTGAAGCAAACACCGCTGATTATCTTAAGATATCTGATGTTCTTGTCTTGCCAAGTGTGAGCGAGGGACAACCATTTGTTGTTCTTGAGGCAATGGCTTCCGGTGTTCCAGTGGTTGCGACGCGCGTTGGCGGGGTTCCTGAACTTGTTGACGAAGGTGGGTCTGAGTGTGGACTTTTATTTAATGTTGGGGATTATGTTGGGCTTGCAGAAAATGTTATCGAAATTTTGCGTGATGAGAGTTTGAGAAAAAGATTATCTGAAAACGGAGTTAAAAAAGCTCGAAGATTTACGGTTGAAAGGTTTATCAATGGTTATGCAGAAATTTATAGAAGATTTATATAGGGAAGAATGGAAAGAAAATCCATCCTTTTTGAAACCGAGGGCACTTATCCATTTGTTGGAGGTGGAGTGAGCACATGGGCGGATATACTTGTGAACAATTTGAAAGATTTTGATTTTTACATATATGCTGTAACTGGTATGCCTTATATGGAATATAAATATAAACTCCCAGAAAATGTTAAACTTGTTCGCCAAATCCCACTCTGGGGTTCAGAAGAACCGTTTGAGGATATATTTTTTGAAATTCCTTTCTCAAGCATCTATATCAGAAAAATGAAGGTTAATGAAAGGGTTGTTCTGCGTAAATTTATTCCGATATTTATAGAGTTTTTATCTTCACTTATGAACCCATTTTCAGATCCTGAGGAATGCGCAGGTTATATATGGCTTATGCATAGGTATTTTAGCGAGTATGATTATAAGCAAACTTTTAAAAGTTTTATCGTCTGGCAAGAGTTTAGGAGATTGATTGTGTTGAAATATTTTGAGGAAAACTCATTTCTTAGCGAAGATGAAATTCCATCGGTTTATGATTTAACGCTTGCTATGAGATGGCTTTATCATTACTTGATGCCTCTTTATGTTGATGTGCCCGAGGTTGATTTAAGCCATGCAACAGCAGCTGGTTTTTCTGGATTGCCAAGCGTTGTTGCGAAAATGAGGGATGGGACTCCACTTGTTGTGACAGACCACGGGGTTTTTGCAAGGGAAAGGTATATAGGGGTTGGGAGTGAAAAAAATTTGTCTTTTTTTGCGAAGAAGTTCTTGATCAATCTTTCAATTTTGATTTCTAAAGTTCTTTACAAGCTTGCAGATAGAGTTTTGCCAGTTTGTCGATTTAATACCACATGGGAAAAAATTTTCGGGGTTGAGGAAGGGAAGATAAAGGTAATTTATAACGGTGTTGATCCTGAAGTTTTTCAGCCGAAACCAAAACCTGAGAAAACGAGGAAATTCCCAACGGTGGTAGCAGCAGCGAGAGTTATGCCACTTAAGGATATAGAGACAATGATAAAAGCAAGCGCGATTGTAAGAGAGGAAATTCCAAATGTTAAGTTCATTGTTTATGGCTCGCTTGATGCTGATCCAGTTTACACAAAAAAGTGTCAACTTTTGATAAAGGAGTTAAAACTTGAAGATACATTTATACTTGCCGGACATCATTCAAAACCGAGTGAGATTTATAACGAGGGTGATATCTCGGTTCTTTCAAGTATATCTGAGGGATTCCCTTACACTGTAATTGAATCGATGGCGTGTGCAAGACCTGTGGTTGCAACAGATGTAGGTGGGGTGAGGGAAGCACTTGAAGGATTTGGAATAATCGTTAAACCCCGGGATCCAAAAGCACTTGCTGAAGGTGTGATCAAACTCTTGAAAGATAATGAGCTTCGCGAAACACTTGGAAGAAGAGCAAGGGAACAAGTTTTGGCGAAATTTAGAATTGATACAAGCGTTGAACAGTATAGAGAAGTGTATAATGAACTTATCCAATTGAAGAAGGGAAGTAGAGATGAAGGAGGAGTATATATCGCAACATATGCGGAAAATTGAGAAAGTTGCTGATGAAGTGATAGAGAAAATCGGGAACCCAGTAAGTGTTCTTCAGGTTGCTGCTGTGATTGAAAGTTTGGGATATAGGCATATGGATTGTCCGAGCGAGTTTGGAAGAAGCAATATATTTGAATTGAGCAAGGATGTTTATAGGATTTGTAAGTTGAAAGCAAGGTCTGATAAGAGGGTAAAAAAAGAATCAAAAATTTCGCTTGTAGAAAAAATTTGGCGATTTTTTAAATATTATTTTTCGGGTTTAGCTCTTGGGCTTCCGATTGCGACTCAAATTGTTTTCATTGCTTTTACTGGTTATTCACTCTGGGCGTGGGTTAAATTTACAGAAAGTCAGGCGACAATTGTTGCATTTGGGACGATTTTAAGCTTTCTAACCACAGCTGGGTTCACGCAGGTTATGGGTAGAGAAGTGATGTATTATTTGAGTATGGGAAACAGAAGAACTGCTCGTGAGATAGCGTTCAATCTTTTCAATTATGGCGTGTATGTTGTGATTTTGGTTGCCCTTGTTTTATTTTGCTTCAACTTAATTTTTGAACTTTTCCCGCGCAAGTTCATTTACTTAATTTTATCTTATTATCTTTCGCTTTCTTTCCTTTGGCTTTCAGCAAGCATGATTTATGCAGCAAAGCGTAAACTTTCAATTACAATTATATTGTCAATTGGGACATTGATTGTGATATACCTTCATAAGTTTAAAGATTTTTCAATCCATACATCGCACATTTCTGGTTTAGTTGTTGCTAATATTCTAATGTATATTTGGGCAAGATATGTTCTCAGGTTGAGAAAGGAAGATAAAAGAGCTGGATATACTTCTTTGAAAGTAAAACGTCCTTCTGTTTTGGCGTATGTTAATAGCGCCTTTTTTAAGTTTGGGTTTTACTATTTTTTATTATTGTTTCTTGATCGAATTGTTTCATGGACGGCTTATTCAAAGGGAAAATTTTATTTTTTCTGGTTTAGGACTCCTTATGAGCTTGGAATGGATTGGGCGCTTCTCTCTTTTGGGTTAACACTTGCAGTGCTTGAATATGCAGTGAACGATTTTTCAGAATTACTTATCCCAACGCAGAAAAGATTTCGGGCTTTCAAAATTAAATCGCATAATTCGTGGTGGTATTACAATTTTTATTTTACCAAACTTTCGCTTCTACTTGGCTTTGGAATTCTGAGCATAGTTGTAGTTTATGTTATTGTGTTAAAGCTTGGTGAAATTTATCAACATATAAAAGAGGTTCGTGAGTTTTTCTCAAGCCCAATAACTTTTAAAGTTTACTATTTTGCATCAATTTCATATCTGTTTCTCGCGGTTGGAATGATGAATAACTTATTTTTCTTTACGCTGTGGAAGCCCAATTTTGGACTTAATGCGATAAGGATTGCGATTTTAATCGATCTTGTTGTTGGGCTTTTGGCAAGTAGATTGATAAGTTGGGAATACGGTGTTTTTGGTTTTCTTGCTGGATCATTTACATTTGCGATGCTTTCAACATACTATGCAGTAAAATTTATGCGCACACTTGATTATCAATATTATTCAGCATTTTAAAAATGCTTGATGATGTCATATACATAATTAAACTCTATGCGGGACTTTTTCTTATTTCGTATCTTGCCATGAAGATTAGATTTTGGGAAGAGTGCGCGGGCTATAGATGTTTGTTTAAATATTTTTATAAATTCCTCTCAATTTTGCTTGTGCTTCTCTATGTTGTAGTTAAGCTGAAAGCATTGGATGTCCTCTCCATTTTTTCAGTTTTTATCTTGATCGTTGTGTTTGATTATTTAATTTCGGGGCGGAGAAATGCCACAAAAACAGACTATGTTAAAATTGGCTTAAATCAGAAAATCTACGATTTCTTTGATGGGGTTGTAAAGTTTAAGTTTAAAAATCCAAATTTAAAGTTAACTATCTGGCATTTTATCTTTGTTTTTGTCTTGTTCTCGGGTTTGTTTTTATGGGTAAGCTCGGAGATTAAAAATTGTTCTCTTTCTTCAATTACACAACACGAGCGCCTTCTTAAGATCGCTTCAATACTTACAAATAACTACACTTTTGGAATTAATGATTTCGGAGCAAATTCGCTTTGCGCTTTTCTCTCTTTGATTTTTGGAACCAATCAGTATGTTGTTTTGCATTTATTTGGGGCTTTTAATTTTTTGATTTTGGTCATAGGTATTTCACTTTTGACGCACGAATTAACTAAGGATTTTATCTCTGTAGTTTTGGGAATTTCGCTTTTTGCTTTTGGTTTTCTGATGCTTAATTTAAATTTAAATCTTTTTGGAAATAGTTCGTTTTTATTTGCTCTTGGGTGGTCGCTTATGCTGGTCTATTTTTGGCGTGATGTGGGTTGGGTTCAAAGAATTTTAAGTTTAATTTCTATCTTTTTTATCGATATATTTGCTGGTTTTACTATGCCATTCTTGATCATTTTGTCTGAACTTTTGGAGAAATCACTGAGGAATTTTAAAACGAACAGGAAGAAATCTATTAAGTTTATTCTGCTCTCCATTTTGATTTTTTTCTCGCCTTTTGTGCTTGAAGTTTACTTTAGTTCAAATCCTGAACTTGAGATAAAAGTCTATGCCCTGTTTTTAAATCATGAGGTTTCGGCATATTTACCTGCTTTTTTAAATGTTCTTATTTTTCTGGCGCTTTTGATCTTAATTTTTGAATTAATCTCTTGGCGTTCGGGAGATGAACTTTTTAGGATTTTCTATGGAATTTTTTCGCTTCTTTTGTTAGTTTACACATTAGCAGCCCAAAAAGGTTTGTTAAACTTCGTCCCTTTTGAGTTGTTTTATCCCTTTGCTATTACAAATTCGTTTATTTGGTTGATAAATATCTTTAGAAAAATTCTAAGGAAATGGGAGTTCATTTATGCCGTCTTTGTTGTCTGCATCATTATTATTTTGGCAGCGAATGCTTTTGTTTACAACGCTTTTAAAGTTAAAGGCTCAATTGAACCGTGCGAAATTGTTCGGGTTATTAAAAAAATTCAGAAGGAATCCTTACCTTTTTCGCTTGCTTTGGTTTCACATTCTGGGACGAGACCAATGGTTGAAAATTGGGCTTGGTTTATGGATTGGGATTATTTCATAAAAAATTATATCTTAATTAACGAACCGAAAAAAATTTATGATGTCGTTTATGTCGTTGTCCCGAAACAAGGTTCGATCGATAAAATTCATTCATCATTTTTGCCAAGGGTTGAAAACCTAAGTTCAGTTCTTGATTCAATATGTCTTAATTATAAACATGCTATTTCTCAGGTTTACTTTGATGGCTTTGACATAAAGGTTTATAAATTAACGAAGTTGGAAAGGTGATCAAGCATATAATCAAGCTATATACCGAGAAGTTTTCGCAGTTTTCAGATTCAGAATTCGCCGTGGTTGATGAGAAGGGTGAGATAATTGCGAAGACGAAAAATTATGTTGGTTTTGAGGGGAGCATTAAAGTTGAGCTAAATTCAAATTATGGAAGGCTGTATCTTTATATAAAACCTCGTTTTGATTCTGAAAGAGAAATTCAACTTTTGAAATTTTTGTATACGGAGCTTTTGAATTATGAGGGTTATATAGAAAATCTTGTTCAAGAACTTGCGCACAGGCAGGAAGAGCTCGGGGTCGTGTATGATATGGTAGCAAAGGCGGGTTTGGTTTTTGATGAGACTGAAATTATCAAAATCATTGTTAACAAAATAAATTCGTTGATATCTCCGAAGGCATGCGTTGTTGGAATTTTTGAGGGCGATGTATTGAAGCAAAAGTATGTTGATGGTAAAATTTCAGAGGACATCAAGGAGGAGGTTGAAAGGTTGATAGAGAAAGCTATGAGAAGCCGGAATTTTGTGATTTCTTCGAGTCAAAGCGCGACCTCATTTCTTAGCTTGCTTGCTGTGCCGATGTTTTCAGGGGATAAGCCAATTGGTGGAATTTTTGTCTGCGATGACGAGAAATCTTTTGATACAGCGGGGGCAAAGCTGCTTCTTACACTTGGAAATTATGCGGGCATAATTCTTTACAGGAATCGACTGATCGAGGAGATAAAGCGAACGGAAGCATTGAAACAGGAAATTGAAATAGCGAAAAAGATTCAGGAAAGTTCACTTCCCAGAGCAATTCCAAATTTCGGTGAACTTGATGTTTGTGCTTTTATAAAGCCGAGCTCGAGCGTTGGTGGAGATTATTATGATTTTATATTTGAAAAAGGAAGGAAATGTTTCTTGGTTTCGGATGTTTCGGGACATGGAATTGGAGCTGCGCTTCTTCTCGCAAGTTTAAGAAGCGTAATAAGATTGATGTATGAATTTACATCTGATATATCGGAACTTTTAAATGCGATAAATAGGGTGATTTACAGGGATACCTTTGAAATCGGGGTGTATGCGACTGTTTTTATATGCGAATATCTCTCTGATGGGGTTCTTGTATATTCAAATGCTGGACATATTTCGCCAATCCTTTTCAGGCGGAATAATAGAGAGATGTTTGAACTTGAGATACACGGTTCGCCAATTGGCTTATTTGAAGATGAAAGATATGGATCTAACCAAATAAATCTTTCAAAGGGTGATATGCTTGTAGTTTTTACGGATGGGGTTCCGGAGATGAGGAATTTCGATGATGAATTTTTTGGCGTTGAAAGGTTGAAAAAGATTATTTTTGAAAATTCTGATAAAAGTGCGCTTGAGGTTTGTAATGCAATAGTTGATGAAGTGATGAAATTTAAAGGTGAAGCCGAACAAAAAGATGATATAACTTTGCTCGTTATAAAGAAAATTTAGGTATTAATGTTAAATGTCAAAGAAAATTTTAATCGTTGACGATGATATAACCGTCCAACGTCTTCTTGAGTTCATCTTGAGAAAATTCAGTGATGTGGATATTTTTATTGCGAGTGATGGCGATATGGCGCTTGATATTATAAGAAAGGAGAAACCGAACTTAATTTTCCTTGATTTTATGATGCCCGGAAAAAATGGGATTGAGGTTTGTCGTGAGGTGAAAAATGACCCCAAGCTTAAGAGTTCATATGTTGTTATGCTCACTGCCAAAGGTGAAGAAGCTGATGTAAAAGACATGTTTGAATCCGGTGCAGATGAGTATGTTCCAAAACCGTTTACCCCATCCGAGATAGCCGGAATAGTTAGAAAAATAATTTACAGTGGACAATGATTGGAAAAATTTTAAGCAGAGGTTCTGGCGTTGAAACTAAAAATATACCTGATATATGGAAGACATTTGGAATGTTTGAGTTCTTTAATAAATCTGCGTCCGAAGGGTTTGAATTTATTTTTGATGTTTTTGAAAGTGTGGTGAAGAAGGCGGCTTATTATATTTATTCTTTCTCTGAGGCGAGCCAGAGTTTGGTTCTTGAAAGTATGCGTTTGAGAACTGAGATGATGGGACTTTTTGATGAGGAAGTGATTGAGGCGTTGAGGGAACCAGAACTCAAGTTGATTTTTAGGGAGGAGTATAAAAATTTAGGTTTTGCTCTTATATGGGCGGGAAAATTTCTTAATATACCGCTCTATCATTCCGGAAAATATATTGGAAGCTTGTTCAGTGGTCCATATGATCCGGAACCCATTAATAAAGAACTTTTGAGCTGGCTTAAAAGTTTTGCAAACGCATGTGCAATTGCCTTAAGACAGATAAAATTTGGGGAAGAAACTCGTTCAAAGATTCGTTTGCTTGAGTCCCAAGCACAGGTAAGTAAAAAAATGCTCGGTTCAACGCTCGAGGTAAACAGATTTCTTGAACTTCTTCTTGAACTTGCAATTACTGCGACTGGAAGCGATGCTGGATTTGTAGCGATGTGGGATGACAGAATTAAAAGAATGAAGATAAAGGCAAGTAAGAATTTATCAGAAGAGTTTGTAGGTTCACTTGAGCTTTCGCCTGACACTGGGCTTTTTGAGTGGACTGGGTACGGGGATGAGATGATAGTTCGTGATTTTGAATTTTTGCTAAAGTTCGGAGTTAATTCTATAATTGCTGTTCCACTTGTTGAAGATAAGAAACTCCTTGGGATCTTCACTCTTGTGAATTTTAAAAAGTTAAAGCGATTTGAGGAGTTTGCGGTAAAGATTTTATTAAATTTTGTTGAGCAAATAAAAATTGTACTTCACAACATCGAGGTTTTCACTCAATTTACGGATCGTTATCTTAAAACGCTCATCGCTCTTGCTGAGGCGTATGATATGAGAAGTGAATATACAGCTGGACATTCAAATAGGGTCGCCGATCTTGCCGTTGAAATAGGGAAAAAGCTTGGTCTTGATTCTGAAAAACTTCGTGAGCTTAAAATAGCGGGCTTGATTCACGATGTTGGAATGTGTGGGGTTGTTGAGATAGGCGAAGGCTATCAAGCGGACTATAATCATCCGATAATTGGGGCAGGCATGGTTGAAATTTTGCCCATATCATCGGACATAGTTGAGGGTATAAGAACACATCAGGAGTGGTATGACGGGTGGGGATTTCCACAAGGCTTAAAGGGAGAAGAGATACCGCTGTTTGGAAAAATTCTTGGGTTGTGTGAATTTTTCGTTGAAATGTCGTCTAATTCAAAGCTTCGCAAAGCGTTGTCCTATGCACAAATTGAGTCGGAAATAAAGCAAAGAACGGGTTCACAATTCGATCCGAAGATCGTATCTGCTTTTTTTGATGTCTTGAATGGAAAAAGAGAAAAAGCTGGCACAGCGTGGATTGAAGAGTGTTGGAAGTTTAAAGGTGAGCCAAGAGATGTTTGTTCAAGATGCCCTGTATACGAAAGCAATCTCAAAAGGTGTTGGCAATCTCCCGAAATTATGTGCAGATTTCATGGGGATTATTCATGCGATGATTGTTTTATATTTTTAGAGTGGATTGAAAGAATTAAAACAAAAAAATTGGAGAAAAAAATGGAATACAGCGTTGTCGAAAAAAATAATTATGCGATCGTTAAACTTAAGGGTGAACTTGATGTGGCTAGCTCAATTCATATGAGGGATGTTTTTAAAGGTTTAATTGACAAAGGTAAGGCAAATATAATTATTGACTTCTCCGATGTCACTTTTATTGATAGCTCTGGACTTGGAATAATTGTCGTCGCCTATCGCAGTGCAAAAGAAAAGGGTGGAACGATAAAATTTGCCAATGTAAGCCCGAGGGTGAGGAAATTATTTGAAATCACAAGAACTGAAAAACATTTTGAATTTTATGGTAGCGTTGAAGATGCTGAAAAGTCTTTTTAAAATGGTTTTTCTTCCCTTGTTTCTCCTTTTTGCTTCATGCAAAACTCAAGAAGAAAAGATTGATTTTTCAATAGCAAAACCAGAGAAAATTCTTCTCATTTATGACTCTTCTGATATATACTCTTCTGAAGGCGTTGAAAATGCAAGATGGGCTTTCAAATATGCGAAGGTAAACTATGATGAAGTTGATCTATCAGATTATCAAGGTACATTGGTTCAGAACTTTAAGGATTATTATGTGATAGTTCTTGCGACCGAATTTATAAGAAAGCTTTCAAAGGACGACTGTGAGAGGATAAAAAACTTTGTCTCCTCAGGCGGTGGTTTAGCTGTCATATATCGTGGCTACAATGAAAATTTGTGGGAACTTTTTGGGGTGAGGTTGAGGGATGAGAGAAAATTATTTTTAAATCGAGGGAATTCTGGGCTTGTTTTTAACCTCAATCTTATGCCTATGCTTAAAAATACTGTAATACCTGATTCCATCTTGCGTGATCTTTCAATGTTCGATTTCGTTCATTTTGGTTCAAAGAATATCATAGCGACTTCTTCGGATAAGATACCCGTTGTTTGGCAATTGAGATACGGGTTGGGGAAGGTCATTTACTGGAACACATCAATTCTGGTAGATAAGGTGTTTCGTGGTTTTATAACAAGGTCGATAATTTCCGTTTCAGATAAATTTGTTCAACCGATTCCGAATTTCGCCGTTATTTTTATTGATGATTTTCCTGCATCCGTGCCAAATGTTAAGAAAAAGCTTATATGGGATGAATTTAATATGACGATGGCGGAGTATCATTTTTTTATCTTTTATCCCGATATGGTCAGGCTTGCAGATGAAATGGGATTGAAATACACTGCTGGACTTACTTTTAATTACGGTGCTGATATTAAACCACCGTTTCATTTAACTGAATGGAGGATCGGTAAGGTGAAAATTTTGGGTAAAGAGGTTGAGGTTTCAAAGTCAATTGCAAGGCAGTTTAAATTGAAAAATGAGCTCGCACTTCATGGATATAATCATATTTCACTTTTGATTGATGAGTGGAAGGATATAGAAAATATGAAAAGCGCTTTGAGGTTTACGCAGAAAAAGTGGGTTGAGGAGGGATTGGGTGAATTGCCTGTAACATATATTCCGCCAACCAATTGGATTGATTCTATTGGGGTTCAGGCGATTGTGCAAAGTTTTCCATCAATAAAAATTATAGCGGGTCTGTATTCGGGTTTTTTTGATGTTGGACAATCTAGGGAGTTTGGACCTGAACCTTGGAATAAAAAGCTTTATTGCATTCCAAGGGTTTCTGCGGGTTTTTTGATTGATGATTATACTAAGGCGTTGATTTTAAGTGAGGTTGCGATGCTTGGGGTTTGGACTCATTTTGTTCATCCTGATGATATCATTTATACTCCAGATGAGGTTGAAAATCCAGAGCTTGTGAGAAATTGGTTTTATCTTCCTTGGCGTGGCAAGAATGGAGAGGGACTTTATTTTTGGTTTAAAAAATGGCTTAAGGATTTTAAAGAGAATTATCCCTACATAAGATTTATGACTTGTGCAGAGGCATACGAGGAGATGCAAAAGTTTGATAATCTGGCGATCGAGTATGAGTTTTTTGAAGACGAAATTAGAATAAAAACAAATCAGAGAGAAGTTTATTTGATCGTTAATGTTGATTCAAGGTATAAGGGCATTGAGTCAACGAACGCTGTCATTGTTCATTCGGGCACAACCGATTTTACGAATTTTGTTGTTCTTAAAACGGTGGATGACTCGGTAGTTTTAAAATTAAGGTGAATTTTTGTATCTTATTACAGGTTATGTCGTTTAAAAATTAACAAAGTAAAATTTTAGAAAATGTTCTTGGAAAATTTGCGAAGCACCTTTTTTCATCTGCGTTTTAATGTTTCGCTTGCATTTTTGCCGATATTTCTGTGGGGCTATGCACTCACTGAGGCTGATATAAGTAGAAATTTCATCTTTGGGCTTTTAATTTTGCATTTTTTGATCTATCCTGCAATCAATGGGGTTTATTGTTATTTTGATGATAGGAAGGGAGTGGTTTACGGATTGCGCAATGTGAAACCGGCGTCAGCATTTACGCTTGTGATCTCTCTGGTTTTGCTTCTTGTTGGGATTTATTTTAGTTCAAAGATCAACCCAACATATTTTGGGGTTGTAATTTCTATTGTCGTTTTATCCTTTCTTTTTTCGTATCCGTCTACTGGAATTAAAACAAAACCTTTTTATGGAATTTTAACTCTTGCTTTGACCTACGGCTTGCTCGGGTTCATTGCTGGCTGGGTATGTGCGTTTGATTTAAAAAGTTTATTAAATTCATTTTCAATCGGCGGAGCGCTCTCTTCCGCTGGGTTTGCTGCTGGATTTTACACTCTTTCGCTTGTTTACAGAATTTCTGAAGATTCAAATTTAACAGGTGCTTTATTCATTGAGAAGCTCGGCTCTGCGGCGACATTTAGAGTTTCAAAAATTATCTTATTAGTTTCAGGAGTAATTGCGACTATAGTAATCGCAGGTAAATTCACGCTTTACGAGCTTATCGGTGTGATAATTTATTTTCTTTTTGGCTTTATCGGAATAGATAGGTTTGAGAAAAATTTTTATTTGCAGAAGGAATGGCAGAATTACAAAACGGTAATAAGCATAAACTTAACTAATTCGATTTTGCTTTCCATTTATCTGATTTTTAGGATTCTTGCGGTTAATTATCTTTTTATTGATTGAACGGCTGTATCTACGACAAGGAGAAGTCCGTCGAGCTCGAATGGTTTTGAAATTATATAATCAGCACCTTTTTTTCTCATCTCTTCCTCAGAGATGTTTAACCCCCAACCAGTTAGTATAATTACAGGGATTTGATTGTTTTTCTGTTTTATTGTCTTTGAAATTTCCCAACCGCTTATATCGGGAAGAGCAAGATCTATAATGGCAATATCAAATTTTTCTGTTTGGATATACTCAAGCGCTTTTTTCCCATTTTCAGCCGGGAGCACTCTGTAATTGAGATTCGTGAAGATATCTTGTAAAAGATAAAAAACAGATTCATCATCTTCAACGATTAAAATTGTTAATTTAAGGGGGCTTTCTTTCAGCGTGCTTTTTTTAATGACATCTGATACCCTCTGTTGGCTTGCTGGCAGAACAATTGTAAATTTTGAGCCCCTCCCAAGCTCGCTTTCAACAAAAATTTCACCATTATGACTTCTTATGATGTCATATGCTATTGAAAGCCCCAATCCTGTTCCATATTCACTTTTTGTTGTGAAGAAGGGTTCAAATATCCTTCCCATGATTTCCGGGTCTATGCCAACACCTGTATCAGCGATGTAAATTGCAACTTTTTCGCTGTTTACATTGTAGATTCCAACCGTTAATTTACCTCCCGCTGGCATTGCTTCAATTGCATTTATGATGAGGTTCACAAGAACTTCTCTTAGTTCGGACCTATTGCTAATTGCCATCAATCTATCTTCGGGGAAATCCCTGATGATTTCATATTTAATGCCTTTTAATTCCGCTTCATCTTTCCATTTTGATTTTGTTATCTCAAGTGCATCTTCAATTACATCAGCTACATCAATCGGCACAAGGTTAATATGTGTTCTTGGCTTTGCGAACTCACGAAGTTGCGATATAATTTTCCCAGCGTTTTGGCTTGCCTTTTCAATTAGTTCGATCTCTTTTAAAAGTGACTCATCACTCACTTTAGTTTTTAACAGCTGTACTCTGCCAAGGATTGCACTTAAGAAGTTGCTTAAATTATGCACAATTCCGCTCGCAAGTTGTCCAAGTACCCTTGTTTTCTCAGTTAAAATTAGCTGTTGGTGAACCTTTTTCAACTCCTCATACGCTTGTCGGAGTGATTTCTCGGACTCTTGGAGTTCTGTAAAGTATCTGACCTTTTCAAATGCGATGGCTGATTGGTTTGCTATATGTTCAAGTAGTGGTATATATTCTTCAATATTATTTATCGCTTTGATTTGGACGCTCATAACTCCGAAGACTTTGCCCCTAGACAGCATCGGTGCGCTTAGCAAATATCCTTCTTGACTTGTCTCTTCAATGAAGAGATTGAATGGCGCTGGGATATCCTTGCCGGAGTACTTTACATATGTTGGCTTCTTATCATAGATCAAACTTATCCAGATTTGATGTGATCGGACATTAAATCTATAGTTTGGATAAGAAATCATAACTCTTCGCCCGTGAATTGAATAAACATGTACAAGCCCCTTTAATTGTTCCGTCATCTCGTCGTAAATATCTATGAAAAATCCTTCAACGGGAATTAACTGTATGATGTGGTCGTATATCGCCTTTGCAACCTCGTCAATCGTCATAGCAGAGGAAAGCTCGGAACTGAAACTTTGAAGAATTTTAAGCTCCTTCAAGCTTTTTTGAAGCTTTTCTTCGCCAATTTTTTTATCCGTGATGTCGTGCATCACCCCCTGGATATATTTAATTGTGCCATCTTCGTCTTTCACGGTTGTCCAGTAGATGTTGACCCATCTTATTGTCCCATCTTTTTTTATTATTCTAAATTCGGAAACCCGTGGAATCTCACCTGTTTTAAATGCTCGGTAGTTATCCCTCAAAAGACGCCAGTAATCCGATGGATGGACAAGATCTCTTGCTTTAACTTGACCGTTGAGGAATTCATCGACTGTATATCCGGTTATATGATAGCATGATGGGGTTATGTAGATGAAGTTATAATTTGAGTCAACCGCAAATACTACATCGGTTAATGCTTCAAGGATTGACCTCCCTAACGATGTCAACCTCTCATTGCCCATGGGTATAGAAAATTAATTTTCTTCGAGTTCAATTTACGAAATTATAGTTGAGTTGTCAAATTTTTTGTGGATGGTTTTTGTCAATTTCTGTTTATTTGTGTAAATTTTCAAAAAATTAAAAAATTTCGCATCCAATGAGCAGGTTAATGGTAAGTGTTTCAGGTGTTAGAGGGGTTGTCGGTGAAACTTTGACGCCTTTTGAAATTGTTAAATTTGTCTCTGCCTTTGCTAAATTTTGCGGTGGCGGTAAAATTATAATTGGTCGGGATACCAGGACTCATAGCTTATTTATATCGCATCTTGTTTCGAGAACGCTTCTTGCGATGAGCTATGATGTTGTTGATATAGGTATTTGTCCAACTCCAACGCTTCAACTTGCTGTTGAACATTCGGATGCGTCAGGCGGAATTATGATAACAGCCAGTCATAACCCCGCTGAATGGAATGGGTTGAAATTTGTCTCAAGCGAGGGAGTTTTTTTAACGCCAGAGCAACATAAAAAGTTTATTGATTTAGTTGAAAGAAATGCGTTTAAATTTGCTGAATGGAATTTGATCGGAAATTATATTCAGGATAGATCTTTTATCGATAGACATATTGATAAAATTTTTCAAATTGATTTTATCGATGTTGATAAAATAAAAGCGAAAAAATTTAAAGTTGCTGTTGATTGCATCAATGGTGCGGGCTCCGAAATTGTTCCGAAGTTATTGGAAATGTTTGGATGTGATGTAATAAAAATAAATTGTGATGGTAATGGCGTTTTCACGCATGAACCAGAACCGTTGCCTGAAAATTTAACTGAGTTATGTGAAGCTGTGAAGCGTTATGATGCGGATTTTGGAATTGCGGTTGATCCAGATGCAGATCGTCTTGTTTTAGTTACGGAGATGGGGGAACCATTTGGAGAAGAATATACAGTCGTTCAAGCTGTGAAAGTTGTTCTTGAGAAGAAAGGCAAGTTAGATGATAAAAGCGTTGTTGTTAATTTGTCTACAACGAAAGCTGTGGATGAAATAGCAAAGGTTTACAATGCGAAAGTTTACAGGTCTCCGGTTGGTGAGATAAATGTTGTTAAGAAAATGAAAGAGGTTGGAGCTGTAATTGGTGGGGAAGGTAGCGGCGGTGTGATATTTCCAGATGTTCACTACGGTAGAGATTCTCTTGTTGGGATAGCTTTGATTTTGCAGAACCTTGTCGAATTTGGTGGAAAAATTTCGGAGTTTAAAGAAACGCTGCCAAAATTTGAAATTTTTAAAATAAAAATTGGAATTGAAAATGTAAACCCAGATGACATTTTAGATAAAGTAAAAAATGTTTACAAAGATGCGGAAATTAATACAGACGATGGAGTTAAGATTGATTTCGGTGATGGTTGGATTCACATCCGCAAGTCAAACACTGAACCGATTTTGAGAATAATTGCTGAGGCAAAGACAAAAAAAGAAGCAGAAGAGCTCGTTCAAGAGTTGATAACAAAACTTGGTTTGAGATGAAGATTAAAAATCTTTTCGCTCCGTTATTTGTTCTAATTAGTTTTAATGTGTTAAGTTTCTGTGGAGAAAAACCAAAGATGTTGTGGTTTGATGCAACTGCAAATTTTAAACGGCTTGGAAGTTATGATGGAATTGTGAAAGTTCTTGATAAATGTGTTGAAGTTGGGATCACAGATATAATTGTTGATGTTAAACCAATTTCTGGAGAAGTTTTATATGATAGCAAATATGCTCCAAAGATGAGAACATGGGATGATTATACGAGACCTGACACATTTGATTTTGTCAACACTTTAATAAGGGAAGCAAGAAAAAGGGGATTTAAAATTCATATCGCTTTAAATGTGTTTTGCGAAGGTCATAACTATTATGATAGAGGCGTTGTCTACTGGAAGCATCCAGAGTGGGCAACAATTATTTATACAAAAGATGGTTTCATCCCGATAACGATGCAAAAGCATAAATACTCGGCTATGGTCAATCCATCTCTTGAGCAGGTTCAAGAGTATGAACTAAAAATAATTGAAGAGATTGTGAAAAATTTTGACATTGACGGAATTGTCCTTGATAGGGTCAGATATGATGGGATTTATGCTGATTTTAGCGATTCTTCAAGGGTAAAATTTGAAACATGGCTTGGCAGGAAAATTAAATTTCCCGATGATATTTTCAGAATTGAGGGGGATAGCATAATTAGAGGGAAATATTTTAAAGAGTGGTTGGAGTGGAGAGCTTCCATTATAAAAAGTTTTATCAAGAAAGCAAAGGATGTAGTCAAAAGAGTAAATCCATCTGTCTTATTTGGAGATTATGTCGGCTCGTGGTATTTGTCTTATTATGAGCTTGGCGTCAATTGGGCAA
Source organism: Candidatus Kryptonium sp. (assembly GCA_046289115.1). Lineage (GTDB taxonomy): Bacteria > Bacteroidota > Ignavibacteria > Kryptoniales > Kryptoniaceae > Kryptonium. Next base: position 2,523 of record JBKBWH010000009.1, on the reverse strand, counting down.
GTGAAAAATTTAAACCGAAGTTTGATTGGGCGACGGATGATTATAATCAGACGGGGTATGCTGAGTTGGTTGATTTTCTTTGCACAGGACTTTACTTTTACGAGGTGACCAAGGAAGAGGTTGAATCGAAAGGTATGGTTGACGCTTCAAAATTAACTGAACCGGGGATGAAACCATCTAAGTTGGTGTGGTATTCAGTTGAGGGTTCGGCTGAACTTGTTAAGCAGGTAACTATGAATGTAGTCCCTGTTTATGGAAGTTTATATGTTGAGCAATACAAAGGGGAACCGGAAAGATTTAAAAAGGCAATGGAGATTGCATTTGAAAAAACAGATGGTCTTATGATATTTGATTTGGTTCATATTGAAAATTATCAATTGTGGGATGTTTTGAAAGATGTTTTAAAAAGTAAGTGAGGGTAAATTGATACTTGCAAAGGTTACAGGTACAATCGTAGCAACTCAAAAAAATGAAAATTTGAAGCCTTATAAAATTTTGATAATTCAACCCATTGATTTAAAGGGAAATTTCATCGGGAGGGATATGCTTGCTCTTGATATGGTTGACGCTGGAATTGGGGATACGGTCATAGCTCTTCAGGAGGGGAGCTCAGCAAGGCAAATTCTCGGCAGAGATGATGTTCCTGTCCATACGCTTGTCGTCGCAGTTGTTGATGGAATTGAACTAAAGGAGGATTAGCGATGAACATTGAGGTGAGGCATATTTTGCAATTGAGCGCAATTCCAGGGATTGGTCCGGGAAGAATAAAAAGTCTTGTGAACTATTTTAAGGAAACCGAGTTGATATTCAAGGCGTCTCTTTCGGAACTTATGAAAGTTGAGGGAATAGATAAGGGGCTTGCGAAAAAAATCATTGAGATGAGAGATCAAAACTCAAAATTTGCTGACGAGCAACTTTTAAAGGCGGAAAAATTTAAGGCTAAGGTTATAACCCTTTGGGATTCGGAGTATCCGGAACTTTTGAGAAAGATTTACGACCCGCCTGTAGTTTTGTTTTTGCGTGGAAGTTTCACAGACCAAGATAAATATTCAATCGCAATTGTTGGGACAAGGACACCGACAAATTATGGCAAGATGATGTGTGAAAAATTTGCGACGGAGTTATCAAAGATGAATTTAACGATTGTAAGTGGTTTCGCAAGAGGGATTGATACGATTGCTCATGTTTCAGCGTTAAGATCTGGAGGCAGAACCATTGCTGTTCTTGGTTCGGGTGTTGATCGTATTTATCCACCTGAAAATAAAAAGTTGGTTGATAGCGTAATATCAAACGGTGCGATAGTTTCGGAATTTCCCATGGGGACAGGACCTGATGCTATGAATTTTCCAAGAAGAAACAGAATTATAAGTGGTATGTCAATTGGTGTTTTAATTGTTGAGACGAGCAGAACTGGAGGCGCAATGATAACAGCAGAGTTTGCAAATGATCAGAACCGAGATGTTTTTGCAATCCCAGGGAACATTGACAGCGTGAAAAGTCAAGGGACGAATTTTTTAATTAAGCAGAGTAAAGCGAAACTTGTGGAAAACATTGATGATATAATAGAAGAAATTCGTCCGTTTATACAACCAGTTTTAAAATCAGAACCGCCAAAGCCAAAAGTTGAATTAAATGTCTTTGAGACAAAAATTTTTGAAGTTTTATCCACATCTGAACCATTGCATGTTGATAAAATTGCAGAGCTTGCGGGATTATCGGTGACAGATACGCTGGTTCATCTGTTGTCGCTTGAGTTTAAAGACCTTGTTAATCAACTTCCGGGAAAACTCTTTGTGAGAAGATTTTAAATTAAAAAATAACCTTCCCCCATCATAAGGGGGGGAAGGTAAATGTTGAGGAGATTAGATGTAGGATCTATCTACCAGCATCGTCTTAATCCCCTACCAAGTTTTCCCCAGCCAGGCATCTTCTTGTAAGGTCCAATTCCCAAACCCGGATAACCAAGTTTTTCCCTTAAAATTTTCCTTTGCTCGGGGGTCAGCACTTGTTGAACATTTAACCAATGATTTACTTTGTTTTTCGATAGTTCATCTCTATACCTGGAAATTTCGCTAAGCTTTTTATCAATGGCTGATTTATCAATCTTTTCTACGGAGAGCAACTCTTGAAGTTCAATTTTTGCTTTGTTTAATTTCCCAGCTATATCAGCTTGGGTTTTTCTGAATTCAAAGAATAAGTTTTGAAGTTTTGATTTTTGCTCGTCCGTCAATTTGAGTTCATCGTAGAGCCTTGTTATGCCTCTTTGCCAGGCATCATCAGGTGGCATTCCAAATCTTGGTCCGAAAATTTGAGCGAAGGTTGGGGATGCGATCAAGACCAAAACGAGAGCTGATAATATTATTTTCACCTTCATGATTTTTTGCCTTTTTATTTTTGGTTCGTATTTGTAATCTCACTAAATTAGATGTGATTCAAACCACAGAGGTTTAATCATCCGCCATGAAAATTTTTTATGCAAAGTATATTTTGCCTATAACTTCGGAGATAATTGAAGATGGGGCT
>JBKBWH010000099.1:0-6532 GCA_046289115.1 Candidatus Kryptonium sp. | reverse complement strand
CCATCATACTCTTGACAAATTCGCTTTAACACATCTCTAAATATCATTGCCCCAGGCATTTCATCGGGATGCTTTTGGGTTTTGTCCACCCAAATCCACTCGTTCTCATTATTCCCACACCAAATAACGATTGAAGGATGATTTCTCAACCTCTTCACAACTTGAATTGCCTCATTTTTAACATTTTGGATAAAATCATCATGCTTCGGGTAACCTGCGCACGCAAACATAAAATCCTGCCAAATCATTATCCCAAGTTCATCGCATTTTTCATAAAAATAATCACTCTCGTAAATTCCCCCACCCCAAACCCTCAACATATTCAAATTAGATTCCTTAGCCATCCCAAGAAGAGCATCATAGTCTTCGCATTTAACCCTTGGTAAAAAACAATCAGCGGGAACCCAATTTGCCCCTTTACAAAAAATTCTTTCGCCGTTTATTTCAAAAATGAAACTTTCACCTTCGTCATCGGTTTCCTGTACCAACCTAACTGTTCTTATCCCAAATTTTTTTATGACTTCATCAAGGATCATTTCATCTTTTAACAGTTTAATTCTGGCTGTATAAAGTGAAGGTTCACCATAACCATTTGGAAACCATAGCTTCGGTGAGACCACTTCAAAGCGATGAACTCTGACTTTATCTCCCTTCTTTTGAACAAATCTTCGCTCGTAGATTTTTTCATCTTCAAAAAAGACTTCAATTTGAAGGTCTATATCCTCATCTGTTAATTTCTCAATCTCAATTTCAACAGCAACCGAAGCTTTCGAATTTGAAATTGAAATGGTCTTAAACCAAACATTTTTTATCCTTGCTAATTCAATAAATTCAAGATAAACAGGTTTCCAAATTCCTGAAGTTGTAAGCGTAGGAGCCCAATCCCATCCAAAAGAATACTGCGCTTTTCTTAAATATACCCTATGCGATGCAAGTTCAACTGGTAATTTTCCATATTTTGACTCAAGGTCTTTGCCTGCAAGAGTTGGAGATTTAAAATATACCTCGATCTCGTTCTCACCAAACTTTAAAATATCCTTAACTTCAAATAAATGTTGGATAAACATATTATCGAACGAACCGAGAAATTGACCATTTAACTTAACACTTCCAATTGTATCAAGCCCTTCAAAGACAAGTTTAATAGAATTAAACTCGGATTTTGATGGATCAAAGTCAAGAATAAATTTCTTTCGATAGAGCCAGTCGACTTTATCAACCCATTGCACTTCAAATTCATTCATTTCAAAGTAAGGATCAGGGATAAAACCGTTTGAAATGAGGTCAAGATGTATTGTCCTGGGAACAATAGCATCGTTCCATTTCAGAAGTTTCGCTTTTAAATCACTTGGGATAAAATTTTCAGAGCAGGCTTTAAACTCCCACTCGCCGGATAAGTCAAACTTTTTCATTTATTCTTAAAGGCTGGTTTTCTTTTTTCAAGGAAGGCAGATGTGCCCTCTTTAAAATCTTCAGTCCCACAGCATATTCCAAATAGCGTTGCTTCAAGATGGAGCCCATCACTTAAAGTTGTTTCATAAGCCATATTAACTGCTTTAATTGCCATACGGACTGCGATCTGTGGTTTTGAGGTGAGTGTTTTTGCAAGTTCTTTTGCCTCTTTCAAAAGCTCAGAAGGTGGGACAACTTTATTTACAGCTCCCATTTCATAAGCTTCCTTGGCTGTGAATCTTTTTCCTGTTAAAATAAGTTCCATTGCTCTTGTTTTCCCCACAAGTCGTGTTAACCTTTGGGTTCCGCCATATCCTGGTATTATTCCCAAGTCAATTTCAGGTTGTCCAAATACGGCATTTTCGGAAGCTATTCTAAAATGACATGCCCACGCAAGTTCGCTCCCGCCACCGAGGGCATATCCATTCACAGCAGCGATTACTGGTTTTCCAAGATTTTCAATTAGATTAAAAATTTCCTGTCCTCTTTCCGCAAACTCACGCCCCGAGACAGCGTCAAGTTTGTTAAGTTCAGATATGTCAGCCCCAGCCACAAATGCTTTCTCCCCAGCTCCTGTCACTATAACAGCGTAGATTTCGTCGTCATTTTTAATTTTAACAAAAGCATCTCTCAGTTCAAGCATTGTTTGGACGTTGAGCGCGTTTAATTTTTCAGGTCGGTTAATCGTAACAATTGCTATGTGATCTTCAACTTCAAATAAAATGTTTTGGTACATTTTTCCCTCCAATGTTTTTATTTTTACCATGCAATTTCAACTCTTGATTGATCCCCAAGCATAAATTTATGAACTCTCGGCTTGCCCGTTGCTTCAACTATCTCAACATCGCTTCCAAGCAAACTACTTTCAATTCTTATTCCAACATTTAAAATTTTACAGTTCCTCATAACTATGCTATATTCAATTTCGCTGTTTAAAACAAAAGTATTCTCATCAATTGAAGTATATGGCCCAATGTAGCTTCCCTCTATCACGCAATTTTTCCCGATTATCGCTGGTCCACGAATGATGCTATTTTTTATCTTTGCGCCTTTTTCAAGGATAACTTTGCCCTCAATCTTTGTATGCTGGTCGACTTCAACTTCATCATCAACTCTTGGCTCAAGCGAATCAAGAACAAGACGATTTGCCTCAAGCAGATCTTCCGGTTTTCCAGTATCTTTCCACCATCCAGTTATTTCAGCAAAGCCAACTTTATAACCTTTCTCTATCAAATAAGTATGCGCATCTGAGATCTCAAGCTCACCGCGCCAGCTTGGTTTTATATTTTTAACAGCTTCAAAAATTGAACTATCGTAAAAGTAAATCCCAGCGACAGCGTAATTGCTTTTGGAACTTTTGGTTTTTCCTCAATCCTTACTATTTTGCCATCAACGATCTCGGGCACTCCAAATCTTTCTGGGTCCTTTACCTTTGCAAGTGTGAGAAAACAATTGTAATTATTTTTTTCAAATTCATCTACGAATTTTTTTATTCCGCCGACAAACATATTATCACCAAGATAAAACACAAATTTATCCGAACCAATAAAATCTTCAGCTATTTTGACCACATGAGCAAGTCCAAGCGGTGCTTCCTGTGGAATGTAAGTTATTTTAACCCCCCATTTGCTTCCATCACCAATTGCTCTTGGAACTTCATCACTATCAGCATTATGAACTATGCCGATTTCTTTTATCCCAGCTTTGACTATCGTTTCAATTGCATAATGAAGCATTGGTTTATTCGCAATGGGAATTAAATGCTTATTTTGTGTATGGGTAAGTGGTCTTAATCTTGTTCCCCTTCCTCCACTTGCTATTAGAGCTTTCATACTTTTCCAATTTTGTTTTGAAATTTTTTCATCGTCAAAATTTAAAAAAAGTTAATGTCTTTGGCAATTTGCCCCCTAATTAGAGAAGCAAAATTTAAACAAGTTTACCCAGGCACTTCTTTTAATCTTTTAACAAGCTCAGGTAAAACTTCACCAGATTTGCCAATTATTACTTCATCCATAAACCATGAAAGATCGGTTCTTTCTACATTAATTTCAACTGTATAAGCTCCGCTTCTTTTGGCAATCTGCGGAAGTGATGCAGCGGGATAGACAACTCCAGATGTGCCAATTGAAAAGAAAATTTCACAGTTTGAAGCTGCTTCCTCAGCCTTTTCCCATGCTTCCACCGGCAACATTTCCCCAAACCACACAACATCTGGTCTTATTAACCCACCGCAATCGCACTTTGGAATTTTCATCTCAAGTGCAAGGTTCACATCATCGTATCTTTTTCCACACTTGATGCAGTAATTTTTTTCAATGTTTCCGTGAATCTCAATTACATTTCTACTTCCAGCTCTGCGATGAAGATTATCAACATTCTGCGTGATCAAAGTAAAGTTTGGTATCAAATTCTCAAGTTCAACAAGTGCATAATGTCCGGGGTTAGGTTTGACCTCCTGAATTAATTTTCTTCGATAATTATACCATTCCCAGACAAGTTCTGGGTTGCGAATAAATGCATCAAAGGTTGCGAGTTCCTCAGGTTTAAATTTTTTCCATAATCCCTCTTGCCCTCTAAAAGTTGGAACTCCGCTTTCGGCTGAAATCCCCGCACCAGTTAAGACTGCAACTGACTTTGCTGTTTTTAGCTTTTGAATCAATTTTTCAGAGAACATTTCCAGCCCCGAGATTTGATTTTAAACAAAAAACCGATCTCATTGGGTATCTTTGCCCAAAATGAGATCGGTTCAACTCATTTCAAGTTCTGAATTACTTTCCAAGAGCTCGGTTAATAGATGTTAAAATATCTTCAAGATCATAAGGTTTGCTTACAAAATCAGACGCCCCGAGCTTTAACGCTTCAATTGCGTTTTTAACATCTGCATAAGCAGTAAGCATTATAACTTTAATTTCCGGTTTATTCTGCTTTATAAACCTTAACACCTCAAAGCCATCAACACGCGGCATCTTAATATCAAGCAAGACCACATCATAATCTTTTTGCTTTATTGATTCAATCGCTTCATCTCCATCACCAGCAGTCTCAACCTCATAACCTTCCGCAGCAAGTTCACTGCTTAGCAAATATCTCAATGTCTCTTCATCATCAACAACAAGGATCCTTGACTTCTCCGCCATTTTAAGTCGCCTCCATATTTTATTTGTTTTATCTAACCTTTCCAGAAATACTTACAGTTGCGGAGCCATTTGGACCTGTTGTGGAAATGCGAATAAGAACAGGTCTTTCTGTATCATCTGCTGTCGTATCTTGAATCGCAAACGAAAACCTCGTCCAACTTCTGTCCCTAGTATCCGGCAAAGTTATATTAAGATCTCCCAACGCTCTTATATCTTTGCCATCAATTGAAACTGTAATTGTAGTTCCGCCAGCAAGCGGATTTCCATTTTGATCGCTTACAGTGTAATTAAAAACTTGTGAACCTAAATTAGGGATATTAAATGTTGTCGGCTCAATCGAGATTTGTGGTATACCCGAGAAAAGAACGATCGTTTCTGCTTTGATAGTATTTTGATTCTCATCAGCTGTTGTCGCTGTTATAACCGCATAACCAGGACCAAGCGTTGGATGAACAGGTCTTGGCTCAGCCGAAATCAAATTAACACTTCCCTGTCCCTTATCATCTGTTAAAACTGAACCCTCAATTATTCCACCTGTTGTTGTAAAATAGACAGCTGTGCCGGGCTTTACGGGATTTCCATACTTATCTCCAACATATGCAGTTATTTTATTTGTAAGACCAAAAATGTTATATCCAGGAAAGTTTAATTTCTCTGGCGCAATGCTAAAATGTGCTGAATCAGGCAATCCCCCATGAATTACTATCACCACGGGAAGAGATCTTATAACTCTCGCCCCAACAAAAGATTCAGCTACAATTTGAACAACACCAGATTTAGTCCCACTTACAACATTAACAATTACTCTACCCTTGCTATCCGTCCTTGCTTTCGGCGGATATACAAACTCACCACCTCCCGGACCCGAACCAATCCTGAAATTAACTTCAACCGAATGTGCCAAATCAATCGGTTTACCACTTGAATCTTGAACTTCAAAAACTATTTGAGCAGATTCAACAGAACCACTGCCCTTAACCCCTATATTTTTTGAACTTTGCGATACAAGAACTATACTCGCCGGCTCGCCACTTGTTGGTACCTCAGATACAACGCGCTGCAACATGAAAACTGGAACTTCAACAACTCGCCCTGGAACGGCTAAGACATTGATCGTGTCTGGAGCGTAACCCTCTTTAAACGCCACCAGTTGAACCTCTATCTCATTTTCAATTTCAAACTTAAATTCATATCTACCCAACGAGTCAGTATAAGCTATTAATGTCGGTGTTATTCCAAGGACGCGTATAACCGCATTTGGCAAAGGGACATTCGTTGCCGATTCAACTACCTGTCCTTTTAATGTGACGGTCTTCAATTGCTTCTCAGATTCTGGCTCAACCGCCTTCTTGCAGCCAAGCATAATTAATGAAAGCAAAGCAACACAAATAAAAACTTTTTTAAGCATTTAAATCCGAAATTTATTTTTTTAACTGTTTCTTGTAATTCTCAAGGGCTTTCAAAAACTTTTCTCTACCTTCCTTCAAAGTTGGGGCTTCCCCAACTTTTAGAGACATCTCTTTCAATCTTTCAGCAAGGCTTGGTAAAATCTCGGCTTTCAAAAGTATTATCAATTCCTTTTTCGCCACAGTTTTAACATCAAACCCAAACAGATATCTCAAGCCAAAAAACCACCAAGGCAGATCTTTCAAAAGCGGAACTCCTTCCCGAGTCGTCCTTTCCTCATTTATGTAAAGACCACCGATTATAGTTTCTTCTCCATCAAGAAGTAGAATTTTAGTTTGGGCTGATGATTTATTTATCGTTATCTGTGGAGCCACACCTGCTACATTACTTCTTTCGATATTAAGTTCAAGCGAAATAAAATAAATTGTATCAAACTTTATAACTTCAGGTTTAACTCTAATTATTGAACCAGTTGATATAAACTGGGTGATTGCATTTCCAGCGAAATCCCTTACAGTGGTTGAAACATCGCTCCC
>JBKBWH010000098.1:0-6532 GCA_046289115.1 Candidatus Kryptonium sp. | reverse complement strand
AAACAACCGCCGAGAATGTATTAACATTACTTTTGTAATTTGTCAAGTCGTCTATGTCAACTTCTGAATTCTTGGTTAAGAGCATTCTTATCCCGGCAAAAATTATAACCACGATGATAAATATTTTTATGAAATTCCCCGAAGCGATTGAGGCGAGTTTGCTCCCGGCAAAAGCCGAGATGAGTGAAGCAATACCCATCGTGAATGTTAGTCTCCATTCGATATTTTTGTTCTCATATTGCTTTATCGTGCTTGAAATTGATGTAAAAATTATTGTGAATAAACTTGTTGCAACCGCAATTTTAGGGATCAAGTCTGACGGGAGCCCGATTCCGGAGTAGTAATACATCAAGATTAAAACTAAAATTATACCGCCACCGATTCCAAAAAAGCCAGCGAGAAAACCAGTGAAAAGTCCTGAGGCGAAAAGAAGCAAAATCTTCCAAAGTATCATTTCAATTTCAAAATTGATATATAAGTTTTTTCATCTTTTAAAATTGAAACAGCCGTTTTAACCTGAACATCATTTGAAAGTTCCCACTCCGTAATCTCACTTTCATATTTATATCTTACAAGTATCTGACGCATAAGTTCCTGCGCGATCTCATCGCGATAGATTTGAAAGTAGTTAATTTTGTTCGACTTTATTTTGTTAAGAGTTAACTCAACTTCGCTAATATAACCGTTTTGATATCTTTGTTTTTTTGCATATTCGATCGCTTTTTCAAGGTTTATTTCGAAGCTGTCTTTGAATGTGAAGTTATTTTTTTCAACGAATTTTTTGAAGCGTTCAAGAATTTGGTTGTTAATTTCAAAGTTTTCGGGCAATGTTTCGTGTTCGGCGAGGAAATGATTTGCAAACTTGAAGAAAAATCTTTTTTTAACGAGCGTTTCGGTGAAGTCGCTTCTTTTTATCTCTGGAACGATCGTATCTGGCATTATTCCACCTTGTGCGTAAACGATCCGACCATTTTTAGTTTTGAAAACTTTCTTCTCGGAGTCAGGTTTTACAATGAAGACACCATCGGGTTTGTGAAAGTAATCGACCTCTTGAATACAACGCCCACTTGGTGTATAATACTTTGCGGTTGTCATTTTAAGAAATGTGTTATAAGAGAGATAACTTATTGTTTGTACAAGACCCTTTCCAAAAGTTTTTGTCCCAAGGATCACGCCCCTATCAAGATCTTGAATTGCTCCAGCAACTATTTCGCTTGCGCTTGCGCTTGAATTATTTACGATAACACAAAGTGGAACATCGGGAAGTAGAGGTTTTTCATTTGAGTAATAATTTCTAACGGCATCGGGTTTTCGACCACGAGTTGAAACTATTAAACTTCCCTCCGGGACAAATTTTTCAACGACATCAACCGCAGCGTCAAGCAATCCACCTGGGTTATCGCGAAGATCAAGTATTAAACCTTTTATTTCTCCCTTCGATTGCAGACTTTTTATCGCTTGTCTTAATTCCTCGCCAGCGTTCCTTGAAAAGCGTTCAAGCTTTATGTAGGCAATTCCATCATCGATGAAGTTATAATATGTGATGTTCTTGACCTCAATCTCAGCTCTTGTCATTTCAAAGACAAGCGGATTTTCAACCCCCTCTCTTAAAACCTTTAACTTTATCGGCGTCCCAGCTTTACCAACCATATATGTCCTTACTTCTTCAATTGGTCTATCATCCACGGATATGCTGTCAATTTGAATTATCACATCTCCAACTTTTAGCCCAGATTTATCTGCTGGATAACCTTTCAACACTTTGACGATGACAACCTGAGTGTCAATTTTTGATATCGATACACCGATTCCGCCGTATTTCCCTGTTGTTAGGGCGTCAACTTCTTCTCTGTGTTTTTCATCTATGAAAACCGTATAAGGGTCAAGTTGGCTCAACATTCCCTTTATCCCAGCCCTCATAAATTTTTCTGGGTCGACCTCATCAACATAGTTTAAGAGCACCTCTTTGTAAATTTTGCCAAAAATTTCAATGCTCTTATCTATTTTGAAAAATATGTCGTCCTTTTGCGATTGAAAGAATTTAAATCCCATCAATAGGAGAAAGGCGAATAGCCCGAAGCTGAAGAAAAAAATCTTTTTTCTCATTTTACCTTGATCTTTAATTTTTCCGAAACGATTGCCCAGATTTGATCACTTATCTCGTCTATTTTCTTTTTGCCGTCGATGATGAAAAATCTATCGCTTGCCTTGGCGATTTCAAGGTATCCTCGTCTTACTCTTTCGTAAAATTCAATGCCCGAGCTTTCCATCCTGTCGAAATTACCATATTTTTCTTTTTTTCTTTTGTAAATTTCATCAACAGGGATGTCTATTAAAAATGTCAGATCAGGGGCAAGTCCGCCAGAAGCAAGCTCGTTTACAATTTTTATTTTTTCAATTTCAATCCCACGCCCGTAACCTTGATATGCAAGCGTTGAATCGTAAAATCTATCACATACGACAATTTTGCCTGAGTTAATTGATGGAATTATAACCTCTCTCACAAGTTGAGCACGGCTTGCTGAAAAAAGGAAAAGTTCGGTAATTGGTGCCATCTCTTTGTTTTGCGAATCAAGCAATATGTTTCGTATAAGCTCCGAAATTTTTGTGCCCCCGGGTTCTCTAAGAAAGACAACATCAAAGCCGGAATTTTTTAATCTTTTAACTAAAATTTCGGCTTGCGTTGTTTTCCCGCAAAGGTCGACTCCTTCAAAGGTTATAAACATTTTGCTTGGGAGATTATTTTACTTAAATACGATTTCCTTTCTCAGTCTGGCTGATTTATACACCGCGTCAACAATTTTCATTCTATAAAGGGCATCTTTTGCGCCTGAAACAAGGGGATGAAGATTTCGCACCGCGCCGATGAAATGCTTCAGCTCATTTTCATAAGATTTCCAGTAAAGAATTTCAGGTCTATCCATCTTTGGAGGCGCAAGATTGACAAGGTTTCCCTGTATATCTTTATAAATTCTGAATGGATTTAACTCCCCAGTTCCCTCAGTTCCGAATATATGCAGATAAAAAATCGGGTTTTCAAATTCGTATGACCAGCTTACATCAATGAACAGCGTTGACTCATTTTTAAACTTTAAGAAAACGATCGCGCTGTCCTCTACTGATTTAGTTTGATGTTTGTAGCATATGGAATTTATGCTTTTGACCTCTGGATATCCAACCATCCACAAGGCAAGGTCAAGTAGGCTTATGCCAAGGTCGAGCATAACACCACCACCTGCTTTGTCCTTCATCATAACCCATTTTCTATCGTTTGGTCTTTTAAACCATCCAGCCTTAACATAGAAAACCGAACCAAGTTCGCCCTGCTCGATAAAGCCTTTTAGCAACATAGAATCAGGTCTAAATCGAAGATTCATCCCCACCATAACTTTTCTATCTTTTTCTTGCTCAAGGACCTTTACGACTGATTCAGCTTCTTTATAATCTCTTGCAAGCGGTCTCTCAACGAACACATCTTTTCCCGCCGAGATACAAGCTATCGCCATTTCCGCGTGAAGATTTGTAGGTGTTAACACTTCAACAGCCTCAATCTCTTCAGCCTCATGAAGCATCTTCTCATAATCCGTGTAAAAGTAAGGCACATTGTATTTTTCAGCTAACATTTTGGCTTTTGCTTTATCTGTATCACACAAAGCAACGATTTGGGCATTTTCAAGTTTTGAAAGGATCGGTAGGTGAACTGCTTGGGCTATACCGCCAAGGCCGATTATTCCAAATCTAACTTTCTCCATGGGTTATTTCTGTATTTTTTGAGGGATCGAGATTTTTTTAAATTTAAATGTTTCGAGAATTTTTTCAACTATTCCATCGGGGTCAAGCTTTAGCATCTTCCAAAGCTCCGCCTGTGTCCCATGCTCAATGAATTCATCCGGGATCCCATGTATCAAGAATTTAACATTTTTAACTCCTTTAAACGAGGCGTATTCAAGGACAGCGCTTCCAAATCCACCGATGATCGTATTTTCTTCAACGGTCACAACCTTGTCAAATTTATCAAAAATTTCATCCAAGAGATTTTTATCCAACGGTTTAACAAATCGCATGTTTACAACCATCGCGTCAATTCCGTACTCTTTGAGTTTTTCTGCAGCCTTTAAACTTGGATACACCATGCTCCCAATTGCAAGTATCGCTATATCTTTTCCTTCTTTAAATACCTCAGCCTTGCCAATTTCAATTAGATCAAACTCTTCTTTAAGTGGAACTCCAACGCCATTTCCTCTTGGATATCTAATTGCTATAGGACCTTTGTTGTAGATTGTTGCGGTGTAAAGCATATCCCTAAGTTCGCTTTCGTCTTTAGGGGCCATTATTACCATTCCGGGGATGAGTCGTAAGTAGCTTAAATCAAAAGCGCCGTGATGTGTTGGACCATCTGCGCCGACAAGACCAGCTCGGTCAAGGGCAAAAATTACATGGAGATGTTGAAGTGCTACATCGTGAATAATTTGATCAAAAGCTCTCTGCAAAAATGTCGAATAAATTGCACACACTGGTATATATCCCTCGGTTGCAAGTCCTGCTGCAAATGTCACCGCATGCTGTTCCGCTATTCCGACATCAAGGAATCTTTCGGGGATTTCATTTTTTAAAATGTCGAGCCCTGTTCCCTCCGGCATTGCTGCCGTTATTCCAACAATCTTGCTGTTTTTCCTTGCAAGTTGGACGAGGGCTTCACCAAAGACTTTTGTATAGCTTGGGGGTTGAGGTTTATCGCTTTTATACATCTTTCCTGTGATCTTGTCAAATGGCGTCACCCCGTGGTATTTAGGCGCATCGTCTTCGGCCGGTTTATAACCTTTGCCCTTTTGAGTTATAACATGAAGAAGAATTGGACCGTTAAGGTTTTTTATCTCACTTAGAATTCTTATAAGCTTCGGAATGTTGTGCCCATTTACAGGACCAAAATATCTAAAGCCGAGAGATTCGAAAAGCATCCCTGGGGTTATTATCGCCTTTACTCCACCTTCAACTCTTGCTGCAAGTTTTCGTATTCTATCACCCATTCCATCAAGTTGTCCAGTTAAATCCCAAACGAAAGATTTCAACTTATTGTAATGTGCGCTTGCTATCAACTCTGTGAAATATTTTGAAACCGCCCATACATTTGGGGAAATTGACATATTGTTGTCGTTTAAAATCACAATTAAATTTTTTCTTAACATTCCAGCGTTATTCATCGCTTCGTACGCAAGCCCAGCTGTCATTGCACCATCCCCAATTATTGCGACAACTTTATAATTCTCGCCGTCAAAATCCCTTGCTGTTGCAATTCCTAAAGCAGCTGAAATTGATGTTGAAGCGTGCCCCGCGCCAAAAACATCGTAGATGCTTTCACTTCTTTTTAAAAATCCACTTATCCCCTTGAATTGTCTTATGGTGTGAAAAACATCTCTCCTTCCAGTGATTATTTTATGCACATAACCTTGATGCCCTGTATCCCAAATTATCTTATCTCTCGGTGCATTAAATACATAGTGAACCGCCAATGTTAATTCAACAACGCCTAAACTTGCCCCCAAATGTCCCCCAACCTTTGATATCGTATCAATTATGAATTCTCTTATTTCTTTCGCAAGAATCTCAAGCTCTTGCATGCTTAATCTTTTTAGATCATCTGGGGAGTTCACCCTTGGCAAAATACTGTAATTTGTTTCGACCTGTGAACTTTTCAATTCCATTTTATTCTATCACCCCGTTAAATTTTATTGTTGAACTCGTCAAAATCAATAAGTGTAAACCCTTGAGATTCATCTTTCATTATTTTCTTTATTCTAAGCTCCGCCTGCGTCAATTTGTGGAGACAATATTTTGAAAGTTTAATTCCGCGTTCATACATTTCAATTGCTTCTTCAAGCGTCACTTGCCCAGTTTCGAGCTTATCAACTATGTTTTGGAGTTCTTTTAATGCTTGCTCAAATGTTAAATTTTCAAGTGAAGTTTCCGTTATTTCATTTTTCTTCACCATATCCCTTTACCACCCCTTTTATTATTCCATCTGATAGTTTTACATTAAACTCGTCATTTAATTTAAATTCTTCTTTGCTGTGAACTATTTTCCCATTTTTATAAACAATGGCATAGCCCCTTTTTAGGGCAAGTTCAGGATTTAACGATTCAAACCTTTTAAGCCATTGTTCAAAGTTGTTTTTTATCAATTCAAATCTATGCGACATTGAAACCTCAAGCGCTCGCGTTAATTCGTCCAGCCTCATCGTGTATTGCCTCAACCAATCGATCGGCCTGTTAAAGGCATAACTTTTAGTTAAATGTTCAACCTCCTTTTTCGCATTTTTTATTTTGTCAAGCACAAGTTGATAAATAGTATACCAAAAATTTCGGATATTTTCAATAACATCATCACGATTTTTTACGACGAGCTCGGCTGCAGCTGATGGCGTCGGAGCCCTTAGGTCTGCGACAAAATCACTTATACTGTAATCAATTTCATGCCCAACTGCGCTTATTATTGGTATCTTTGATTCAAAAATTGCTCTGGCGACAATTTCCT
>JBKBWH010000097.1:0-6636 GCA_046289115.1 Candidatus Kryptonium sp. | reverse complement strand
AAAATTTGTAAATCTTTATCTCCAACCATATCGAGCAAAATTCCAAATTGTGGTGAATAATTCAATGGTTTATTTTTTGCGAAATATTTTGAACCTATGCAGAAATTATCAAGGTCTCCGGCAATTCCAAAATCTTCACCGTCAAAGAAGACAATATCTACCCCAATTGGTGGTGGATTGTCTTTCAAAATTCGGGCAATCTCAAGCAGTACAGCAACACCACTTGCCCCATCATTAGCTCCCGGAACAGGTTGAATTCTTTTTGAAGCCTCTTTCTCTTCATCCGCGTATGGTCTTGAATCCCAATGAGCACATAACAATATTCTAAAGCCTGATTTTAAATTAAATGATGCGATTATATTTGAAAGTTTAAAAGTTTTTCCCAGATATGAATGTGTAAAGTCCTGCACATTTATCGCATCTGCGTACTTTGAAATTTCTGAGATAAGAAAATTCTTACATTCCTCATGTGCTTTTGAATTTGGGACGCGCGCTCCAAAGGAAACTTGTTTTTTCAAATATTCAAAAGCCGAGTTTTCATCAAAATCTGGAACAATTGCAGCGGTTTGGGGTTTAACCTCTGCTTGCTCGGTTCTTTTTCCGGAGTTGCAACTTAAGATAAAAATTAGCAAAATAAAAGGTAGAAACCTGTGCATTTTAAAGACGCTTTTAATTAAGAATGCAATTTTAAATTAAGAAATCAACTTCCAAATGCCAAATTACAGAACTTTACACCGCTGGGATGTGACCCCTGAAGAGGCTATAAAGATACAAAATGAACTTAGAAATCTTGTAAAGATTGAGCCTTTAGAGATGAAAATCCGCTACATTGCCGGGGCAGATATATCATTTGACAAAGGTTCAAACATAGTTTATGCTGGCGTTGTCGTTTTAAAATTCCCAGAATTAGAAGAGGTAGATAGGTCGCTTTTGATAACCGAAGTAAACTTTCCGTATATACCGGGACTTCTATCTTTCAGGGAATCCCCAGCATTGATAAAAGCATGGGAAAAAATTAAGATTGAACCTGATGTTGTAATCATTGACGGTCAGGGGATAGCTCATCCGCGAAGATTTGGCATTGCTTCTCATTTTGGAGTGTTAATTGATAAACCAACCATCGGATGCGCGAAAAGTTTGCTCGTTGGGAAATATGAAGAGCCCCCTCAAAAAGCCGGATCTTATTCTTATCTATATGATTCGGGGGAAATAATTGGAGCTGTTTTGAGAACCCGCGATGGGGTTCAACCTGTTTTCGTTTCAATAGGTCATAAAATTACACTTGAAAGTTCAATAAAAATAATCTTATCAACGATTCGCGGTTACAGAATTCCCGAACCAACGCGCCAAGCCCACATACTTGTCAA
Source organism: Candidatus Kryptonium sp. (assembly GCA_046289115.1). Lineage (GTDB taxonomy): Bacteria > Bacteroidota > Ignavibacteria > Kryptoniales > Kryptoniaceae > Kryptonium. The sequence goes on along the minus strand of JBKBWH010000097.1, from coordinate 5,269 downwards.
CGCACTTCGCCGAGGCGAGATAAAGCCAGGGACGAAAACAAAACCAGAGCAAGATAGTTTATTTTTTTGAGGATTTTCTAAACTACCTATCGCTACAAGGAGCAGCATCAGGTGGTAAATTGAACTAATTTTTTAATTATGTTTGTTTTTAAATTCAAAAACAAAGCGATGGAGGTATTTATGCGCCAATTATTACACAATAAATTTTTCAATTCTAATTTGGTAGTTTATTTCATAATTTTGAGTTCTCTTCTATTCTATGCTTATTCATCTGGGGTTACGGGGAAAACGAGGAAAAATGGAAACGGCTGCACTTGCCATGGAAGCTCACCAACATCTTCCGTGGAGGTTTCTATTTCTGGACCAAATTCATTATCCCCTGGACAAAAAGCTACTTATAAAGTCTCGATCAGCGGTGGACCGCTAGTTAGGGCTGGGGTAAACATAGCTTCAAGCTCGGGAACATTATCCCCAGTGGGGTCGGATTTACAAAAGATTGGCGATGAATTAACTCACACATCACCTAAAGAACCTGTAGGTGGCGTTGTAACTTTTGATTTTGAATTCACAGCACCAAATACCCCTGGACCAATTACTCTTTATGCGGTTGGGAATTCGGTTAATTACGACCGTGCAACTTCAGGAGATGCGTGGAACTTTGCTCAAGATTTTAAAATCGATGTTGTAACATTGGTTGAAAACAAAGAAAACGAAATTCCAAGGACATTCGTTGTTTACCAAAACTACCCCAATCCATTTAATCCAACGACGCAAATAACTTTTGACCTTCCCGAAGATGGAAATGTTAAGGTTGAAATTTTCAACTCACTTGGAGAGAAGGTTGCAACTCTTTACGATGGATTTATGGAAGCTGGATATGGGAAGGTTGTTAAGTGGAATGCGGATGGATTTACGAGTGGTGTATATTTTTACAGGGTTAGTTTGAATGGTAAATATGTTGGGATTAAGAAGATGGTTTTGGTGAAGTGAAGGGAATAAGTATGCTAAATTATCTTATTTCCTTTCTCAATTTTTTCAAAGCTAGTTCTTTCTTTTTAGCTTCAAGCATAATGTGAACTTTTTCTATGTTTGTTTTTTCTATAATCTTTTTTAAATCTAAAAAGTCTTCAATGTTAACATAATCTCCATGATTACCTATTTTTCCTTTGCCTTGTGATGATAAGTGCACCTTAGGTACTCCTTTTAAAAACCAGGTCTTAAATACTTCTGTTAAATCAATTTCTGAAGGGTTGATCTTATGATGAAAATAATCAAAAACGAATGGAACTTTTATTTGTTTTGATATATATAAAACATCTTTGGAGTTATAATGCCTCTCGTCGTTTTCTATTGCTAATCTTCTCTTTAGCCAAGCATTTTTTTCTATAACGTTAATAAATCTCTCTATAGACTTTTCCTTATTTTCATAAACCCCACCAATATGAACTATAATAACCCCATCATCAGGTATATTAAGAACATCAAGAAGCCAAAAGTGATATTCGAGTTCTCTAATAGAATTTTCTAAGACATTTTTATTAGGAGAATTTAAAACTACAAACTGCCCAGGATGCATCGTGATTCTGATGGAAAAATCTTTAACAGCGTCTTTGACCTCTTTTAGAATGGTTTCTATTTTGAAAAACCAACTTTCCTTAAAATTCTTATGTGACGCAAAGGGTATAAAACTTGAACCTAATCTAAAAACTTCAATATTTTCTTTCTTACATAAGTTGAGTAAACTTAAAAAATCTTTTATGTTTAAGTTAACTGTTCTAAGTAATCTATCTATAGTAAGGTTTTGTAATTTGAAGGTGTGATTTGTTGAAAGACTTCCATTACTGTTAGAACAAAATATACCGAATCCGATTTGGGTCATTTCGTTAACTTTTAATTTTATCCATTAATATTCTTCGAATTTTATATACTCTTGCGTTTCCTCAAAGTTAGTAGTACCAAAAATTCTCTTTATTGCCTCTCTTCGATATTCAAATATTTTCATAAGTCTTTTACGTAAGGAAATCGAATTTATAATACTCCCAACAATCCCGAATGGAACTATATAAGTGACAACATCTTGCATCTCTACTCCGACATCTTTTATTTCTCTAAAGATATGTTCATGATGCCACATCTTGTATGGTCCGAATCTTTGTTCGTCGACAAAATAAAAAGGTTCATTTATATGGGTAATTTCAGTGACCCAAGTTATAGGAATATTAAAAATTGGTTTAACTTTGTAAACTATAATTGTTCCTGAATACATTTTATCGGGCGTTTTGGATATAATTCTAAAATCTAACCATTTTGGAGTAATTTTTGAGAGATTTTGGGGGCTTGAGAAGAAATCCCATGCCTCTTCCAAGGAAACGGGTAAAATCTGTTTTGCTTTAAGTTGATAGACTTTCATAGCGGATTAGGAGTTTTTTTCGAATTCACCAATTAAAGAAGTTTTAAAATCCCTTTAACCTATAATGCAAACACGCTTTTATAGTAATAAAGAATTTCTTAAGGTTAGATACTCTTATGCGAGTTTCCGTTATTTTTTTAGGCTCAGTTTTTTCTATTTTCCTCAGCAGTTCTAAATAATATTCGTATATTAGCAAAACGGCTAATTTGACATCTTTATGCAATAGTTGAATCCCGTCATATGCATCTTTAAAATCTCTTTTGATTGACGATATTATGATTTCCTTATCTTTCTGGGAAAAGTTATTAAAATCGATTTCGGGGAAGTAGATTCGACCCAGATGATTAAAATCATTCCCAATATCCCTTAGAAAGTTTACCTTTTGAAATGCTTCTCCTAACTTCATTGCTGCATACTTTAATTTCTCATACTTATGATTATCATTTGGATAGAAAACCTTTAAACACATAAGTCCTACAACCATAGCTGAACCATAAACATAATTTCGAAAGGTTTCTTCGTTATGCGATTTTATTTTTAGATCCATCTCCATACTATTGAAAAATGCCTCAATAAGTTCTTTCGGGATTTTGTATGTATTAACCACTCTCTGGAAGCTATGTAGGATAGGGTTAGTGCTTATTCCATCCTTTATCGCTTTCCATGTTTGTTCTTTGAATTCTTGGAGTAATTTTTCTTTTGGGTATTGATGAAATGTATCTACAATTTCGTCTGCAATTCTTACGAATCCGTAGATAGAATATATAGCCTCGCGATATTTTTTGTTTAGAAATCTGATACCTAAGCTAAAGGAAGTACTGTAGCTTTGAGTTACTGTTTTACTTATTTTTGCTGAGACTTTATTATATAGATCTAAAGACATCGACTTTTACAATTTGTTTTTAAGAATTCTTTCAACCACTAACTTTGAACTAATTATACACATAGGTAAACCTGTTCCAGGTGTAGTAGAAGCTCCGACATAAAATAGATTTTTATATATCTCGTCTTTATTTTTGGGTCTAAAATAACCCATTTGCTTCAGATTATGAGCCAATCCAAGTCCACTCCCCATATAAAGATTGAATTTCTTAGCCCATTCAATTGGGGTATACACAGTTTTACTGATTATCCTTTCTGAGATATTGACACCGATACGGGACGACAAATCGTTAATAATATCATCTACGATTTTATCTCTATCGTCCCAATTGGGTTTAAATCTTAAATCTGGCATTGGGCATACTATGAATAGAGTTTCGCATCCAGGTGGTGCACATTCGGGGTTATTACGGGATAAAACATTAACATAGTAATAAGGTTTTTCGGGTGGTACTTCTCCTTTAAATATTTTTTCAGCATAGCCACGATAATTTTTCCCGAGAAAATAATTGTGGTGGTCTAAGCTTTCAATTTTTCCACTTATTCCGAGATAAATTGTTAGGGGGGCAAATGTCCATTTCATCTTTCTGAGTTTTTCCTCCGAAAAATCTTTTCTTTTTAGAATTCTAGCACGAAATAAAGCAGCATCTGCATTGATGACATAATAATCTGATTTTATAATTTCGCCCGAATTGGTTATCAAGCCCTCGATAAGATCTTTATTTTTAATTGCTCCAACCACCTCTGTATTGTAAATTATTTTAACGCCCATCTTATTTAATTCATTTATAAAACCCTCAACAATTTTATACATTCCGCCTTTGACATTATGATATCCGTCATGTTGAAACTCAACATACGATAATATTGTATACGCTGCTGATGTATCAAATGGCGTTGAACCTAAGAAGAATGCAACGAGAGAAATAATTTGTCTAACTTCTTCTGCTCTAAAATATTTTGATACCTCTTGATAGAAATTTCTAAATAGTTTTGGAAGTTGCCAAAAGGGATTTTTCATGAGTGAGAGCAAATAATCTAAAATAGATTCATGATTTTTCCCAACAACTTCCTTTATGCTAGTGTCAAAAAGCGCTTTAGCTGAAGCTAAATAATTTTTCATTGAAGTTTCGAAGTTTGGTTCAACAGCGGAAAATTGTTCAGCAAGCCTCTTAATGTCCTTATAAATTTTATACTGCCTACCCCCAGGAAAATACACAGTATAGAGAGGTTCTAATTCATAATACTCGAAAGGTAAATTAATGTTACACTCTTCAGCAAACTCTTTGAAAACATAAGACATAGAGAAAAAACTTGGTCCAACATCAAAAGTAAAACCATCTTTTTTCAATATGTTCAAACGTCCGCCTGCTTGTTCATTTTTCTCATATATAGTTACATTAAATCCAAGTTTAGCTAGGCGCAAAGCAGTGGCTAATCCTCCTATTCCAGCGCCTATTATAGAAACCGTTTTACTCATAAGCATTTACCTTTTTATATTTTTTATCCATTGAAAATTAAAATTTGGTTCGATAGTTTCAATTTTATTCTTCAGTTTCTCAGCCTGTTCTTTTTTGTTTTCTTCAAGATAAACCTGATACATAAAGACCAACAGATTAATGTATCTCCAGTTTTTATATGAATATGAACTATCCTTTTCCATTAAAATTGCTGCCTTTTCATAGTATTTAATCGCTTCAGTTTTTGAACCTCCAAATAAGGGTGGCGAAAAATAGAGAACATTAGCTTTTTCTATTAAGGCTATCGGATTTTGGGGATTAATCTTTACGGCTTCTTCTACAAGCTTTTTAGCCTTTGAACCTAAAAAAGGAGCCTTGTAAAAGTCCAACGCAATTTTATATCCTAAAAGGGCAGCCTCATAAGCTTTAATAGATGAAATATCTTGGCTATGCTGCCTCAAAAAATTTATTACTTCTTCAGCCTTTAAAATTAAATCTTGCACCTCGTTTTTGCTCT
>JBKBWH010000096.1:0-6676 GCA_046289115.1 Candidatus Kryptonium sp. | reverse complement strand
GGTAGGGTGAGAATGGAGGTGGGAATGGCAAGTCGATTAACAATTGAAGATGTTGAGGCGATAAGAAGTCAGTGTGACGCTGTTGCATATGCAACCCCGGTTGTTAGAACGGGAGCGCAGGTTATCTATGGTAATAATAACTGGAGAACTGGAATTTATGGCGTTAATACTGACTACTTTCAGATAAGAGTCTGGGGACTTTCAGCTGGGAGTTATTTCACTGAGCAAGATGTCAAGGCGGGAGCAAAAGTTTGTGTTATAGGTCAAACGGTGAAGAACGCTCTCTTCGGTGAAGAAGATCCAATTGGTAAAATTATAAGAATTCGCGATGTACCTGTAAAAGTTGTTGGTGTGCTTGAGCCGAAAGGGCAAAATGTAATGGGACAGGATCAAGATGATATAATAATTGCCCCATATACAACTGTTATGACGCGTCTTTCAAGATTCTTTTTTATCGGTTCAATTCTTGTTTCGGCAGCAAGCCCAAATCTAATTCCCGTCGCTCAACAGCAGATAACACAAGTGTTAAGAGAAAAACACAAAATTCAACCGTGGCAGGAGGATGATTTTACAGTTAGAACTCAAGATGAAATTGCATCCGCAGCTCAGGAGACATCCAAAATTATGACAATCTTGCTTGGGAGCATCGCTTCTGTTTCTCTTATTGTTGGGGGAATTGGGGTGATGAATATAATGCTTGTTTCTGTAACTGAAAGAACCCGTGAAATTGGGATCCGTATTTCAGTTGGCGCTCGTAAAAGAGATATACTTTTCCAGTTTTTGCTTGAATCCGTTGTTTTAACGCTTACGGGTGGAATTTTAGGGATAATTTTTGGGGTTTTATTATCAAAAATAATCTCTGGGTTTGCGGGCTGGCCTGTTTTTATCTCGGTCGGTGCTATAATCCTTGCTTTTGCGTTTTCAGCTGCGGTTGGAATTTTCTTCGGGTTTTATCCTGCAAGAAAAGCAGCGAATTTAAACCCCGTTGAAGCTTTGAGGTATGAGTAATTTTTTGTATTTTTTCTAAAAAACTGTCTTGAGATAAGTGAAAGTTGGGAAGTTTGAAATTGATAATATCTATTGCGGGGATTCGCTTGAGCTTATGAAAGAAATTCCAGATGAAACCATTGATTTAATTATAACTGATCCACCATTTGCCATTGATTTCAAAGCCAAAAGGAATAATTACAATAGACTTCCGGAAAGAGTTCTTGAGGGATACAATGAAATACCAAAGGAGAAATATTATGAATTTTCGTTTAATTGGATGAGCCAAGCTTTCAGAATCCTCAAGCCAACCGGTTCTATGTTTGTTTTTTCTGGCTGGACAAATTTAAAAGATATTTTGAATGCGATTGATAATGTTGGTTTCATAACCATCAATCACATAATTTGGAAATATCAATTTGGTGTTTTTACGCAAAGGAAGTTTGTTACAAGTCATTATCACGTACTTTTTGTCGTTAAGGATGAAAGCAAATATAAGTTTAATAAAATTGAACACTATCCTGAGGATGTTTGGATAATAAACAGAGAATATTGGACTGGAAAAATAAAGACACCTACAAAGTTGCCAACAGCTTTAGTAAGAAAGATCATACTTTATGCTTCTGATGAGGGGGATTTGGTTTTCGATCCGTTTTTAGGCTCTGGTCAGGTCGTAGTGGTAGCAAAAGCTTTATCAAGACATTTTCTTGGTTTTGAAATTGTGCCTGAATATTATGAGTTTGCGCGAGAAAGACTGAAAAATATTGAAATAAATCTTTTCAACTAAAAATTTGGACTTTTTCATATCTTTAAATTTGCCGATGAAACCTGATTTTGAATTGTCTCAATCTCGCACCGCAAGTTTTGATATTTCACATGTGGTTTTGGAAAAAATTAAAAGCAAATTTCTAATAAAATACTTACGGTGAAAGATGTGGGTTAAACTATTCACATTTTTACTTTTACAACAAATTCTTTTTGCTCAGATGCCAAAAGCAGATATAATTTTCATCAATGGGAAGATTTGGACCGTCGACAAATCAAAACCAGTTGCTCAAGCTGTAGCCGTTCTCGGAGATAAAATAATTGCAGTTGGATCAAACTCGGAGATTAAAAAATACGCCGGGAAAAATACCAAAGTTGTAGACTTAAAGAAAAAACTGATGTTGCCTGGTTTTATCGATGATCATACCCACTTTGTAAGCGGTGGTTTTCAACTTATGAGTGTTGATTTGAGAAATGCGAAAACGCCTGATGAATTTGCGCTTAAAATTAAAGAATATGCAGAGAAAAATCCAGGCAAATGGATTACTGGCGGAGACTGGGATCATGAATTATGGGGTGGGGAATTGCCAAGGAAAGAATGGATAGACAAATACACCCAAAATGTGCCAGTTTTTGTAACTCGATACGATGGGCATATGGGGCTTGCGAACAGCTTGGCTTTGAAGCTTGCTGGAATTACATCTGAAACACCAGATCCACCTGGTGGTTTGATAGTTCGTGATGAAAACGGTGAACCAACCGGCATTTTGAAAGATGAAGCGATGACGCTTGTTTATAAGGTTATCCCAGAGCCAACTCTTGAGGAGAGGATCACCGCAATTAAACTTGCGCTTGAGGAAGCAAAAAAGCTTGGGCTTACGGGCATTCATGATATTGGAATGGTTGAAGATTTCAAAGCATATCAAGAACTTTACAAAAGAGGTGAGCTGACAATAAGGGTTTTTCTTCGCCTTCCGATATCACAATGGGAAGATCTCGCCAAGCTTGGGATACAGGTGCCGTTTGGGAATAACTTTATACGAATTGGGTCTCTGAAAGCGTTTGCCGATGGTTCGCTTGGCTCAATGACTGCGCTTTTCTTTGACCCATACGATGAAAACCCAAATACCAAAGGGCTTGCAACTGACATCGTCATCGATGGAAGGCTTGAAAAGTGGGCAATTGAAGCCGATAGAGCAAAACTTCAACTCTCAATTCACGCAATTGGAGATAGTGCAAATAGTTTGGTTCTTTCTATTTTTGAAAAAGTTGTTAAGCAAAATCCAACATGGGATAGAAGATTTAGAATTGAGCACGCTCAACATATACATCCGAAGGACTTTGTGAGGTTTAAGAATTTAAATGTCATTGCCTCTATGCAACCCTATCATGCGATTGACGATGGAAGATGGGCTGAGAAAAGAATAGGGAAAGAAAGATGTAAAACAAGCTACGCTTTTAGAACATTTCTTGATAATGGAGTTAAGTTATGTTTTGGAAGTGATTGGAATGTTGCGCCACTTAGTCCCATACTTGGAATTTACGCAGCTGTTGCAAGGCAAACTCTTGATGGCAAACATCCAGAGGGATGGTTCCCAGAGCAAAAAATTTCAGTTGAAGAAGCAGTTGAGTGTTATACAATAAATAATGCATACGCTGAATTTGCTGAAGATGAAAAGGGAAGCATAACCCCAGGGAAATTGGCCGATTTTGTCGTTTTATCTGATGATATATTTAATATCCCCGCTGAAAAGATAAAAGATGTCAAGGTTTTAATGACAGTTCTTGGTGGTAAGGTAATTTACCAATCTCAAGATTTTTAATTTATCTTGTAACCCTTGGTTTGCTTATCTCGTGAAGTGTGACCGAAATTTCCACGATTTGACCGGTTATCGTTTTTCCAATTACAATCAAGCTGTCGTTGGTTTTTATAGCAATTCCATATTTAGCATAGTTTGTTGATTCAGGGAAGCTGATGTGAGAAAGATTGAAATTTTGAAACGACCAACCTCCGCCTCCTAATTCTATTGGTTTTCTCGCCCATGCTTGCGCTTTTTGACCAATTCTAATGCCATCGTTAATTGTATCGCTTAGATATTGTTCAGCTATCGCTCCTGATCTTGAGATGAAGATATTTATTGCGACCGCAATTGCAATTGTCACTATAAGTGCACCGAGAGCAAGGAGCAACAATTGCTGTTGTCCCATTTTCGCACCCTTTTTATTTTCGCACTTTTAAAATTATAATTATTCCAAAAGTTAAAAAAACGATATTTGCAAGCCAGGCTGAAATAAACGGATGCAAAATCCTAGCATATCCAAGCGAAGTGCCTACCTTTATAAAGATAAAATATAGAAAAGCAATAAGCAAGCTCAATCCAAACTCCATCGCCAGCCCAGCTCTTTTCTTTTGGGAGGCAAGCGCAACCCCGAAGAGAACAACTATTAAATTTGAAAATGGGAAGGATATCTTTGAATGATAATCGGTTAACCACCTCGACGGATCATTCCCGCTTCGTATTTGATCCCGAATAAATTCCTTCATCTCGGCGAGATTCATTTCATCTGGTTTCATTTGCTTTCGTTTTATGTCAATTGGTTTAAAGTTCAATTTCCCAATGTTAAGTGTATCCCTTTTCTCGATGATTTCTCCATTTGAGTCGAATTTACGATAAATACAATTAATGAGCAACCAGTCCCCGCTTAAGCTATCCCATTTCATTGATGGTGCTATATATCTTGCGACAATTTTCGTTACATCGCTTGGGTCGAAATCTTGAATATCAACCCTATGAGCTATGTTGAGTTCATCATCAAAATATCCGATTGATAACAACCTTGTGTAAGTGTCTTGGATGTAGATGTTATATTTCCCCCATGATTCAAGATGTTTTCTCATGTAAACTCGTTCAAGGTTTAGTTTCTTTCTGTTTGTTTTCGGGACGACCCATCCATTGAAATAAACAGATAAAAAACTTAACATAAGGGAGATTACAAGAAATGGCACCATAAATCTATACAAACTCATCCCAGAAACTTTTAATGCTGTTAACTCATTTAGATTTGACATTCTCCCGGTTGTGAAAAGACAGGAAAGAAGAACCGCAACAGGTAAAGTTAGTTTTATAATCTCGGGGGAGAAGTAAAAGTAGTATTTTAAAATTATTGACGCTGAAACTTTTTGATCTATGAAATCGTCAAGGTTTTCCATCAAATCAACGAGGATGAAAATCAAAATAAAAGCCACAAGACCGAAGATCACCATTTGGATAAATTCTTTTGTGAGGTAAGCGTCAATTATTTTAATTTTATCTCGCATATCTATCGGTTAAAATTTCTTCTTCCTCTGGAATTCCGAGCCATGTTTTAACTTTTCTGGGCATAATTTCTTTTATGCGATACCAGTCAATTATCATTGCTTCTTTTCCCATTCTTAGAGTCAGGTAAACTCCGAGCAACCCAATGACGAAATTTGCCATCCACATGCTTAAAAACGGTGAAAGCAAATCTCTATCCGCAAGCTTTTCTCCGCCGATTAGGCAAGCCCAGTAGAAAAGAAAGAAGAACAAACTTAAACTTGCAGCGACCCCGAAGTTTCCTCTCCTTGCCATCATCCCCAGCGGAGCTCCGACAAGGACGAAAACTACACAAGCAAATGGAATTGCGTACTTTTTATGAACCTCCACCATATATGCATCTATCGAACGATTATAATATTCAATTTGTGTCAGATAATTTTTTATGATGGCGTTTAAGCTTACCAACTTCTGCGACGATGTTAAAAAAGCTTCGTAGTCACTGATCGTGTCTTGAGAAACTGGCTGATAAAATGATGATGTCATTATTTGTTTGCCATAAAACGGATTTTTAAAATTGGTTAAAGCGATGGAATTTAAACTTTCATAAATTCTTTTCTGGATATTTTTTAAACTATCAACAATTCTAAGCATATCTCCCGCGCTTAACTCCCTATCCCCTCTTTGAAATGCGTTATCAGGTGATCTTTCAAAACCAAAACCCTCAACTTCCATCACAACCCTGTATTTCTCATACTTTACAATTCGATAAAGATTTTTATTCTCCATATCCTGTTCGTGAATTTCTCCATTTTCAAGATCCATTATCAGCTTTCTATAATCGGGCGTAAACGAAATTTTCCCGCGCTTCGCAGTTATTATGATCTGTTTTCCGGGGTCAGAGTTATTGTATATCGTTGCGTCTTCAAATTCGTTTGTATGTTCATAGGTTTTTCTGACTATGATTGCATATCCGGGTATATCAGTTGAAAATATCCCCGGATTTAATGTTAAAGTTGGTTTTTTCCTATGTATATCTATCATTAAAACTTTTAATCTGTGATTTGCATCTGGCAGAACTTTGTTGTTAAAGACAATGAGCAGAATTGCTATAACAATAGATGTGACGAACACGGGAAACATCATTTTGTACAAGCTCACTCCGCTTGATTTCATCACGGTGACCTCATTGTTTGCTGATAACCCTCCGAAAGCCATCAGGACAGCGACTAAAACTGACATTGGGACCGCGAGAACAATTATCCAAGCAAGGTTTAGAACTATTAATTCAGCGATGACCCAAAAACCAAGTCCCTTCCCAATAAGTTGGTCAATATATTTCATCAAAAATTGGAGAAGGAAAATTAATATGAGGGCAAAAAACGAAAATAAAAAAGGTCCAATATGCGCTCGAAGTATGTATCTGTACAAAATCATTTATTTAGCTCCGACATTTTTCTTCGGGATTATGACTTTGAAGTTTGTTCCCTCTCCAACCTTTGAATCAATTTTCATCCCATCGGAGCAGTTTTTGATGTTCGGCAATCCCATGCCGGCTCCGAAGCCGAGTTCCCGAACCCAATCGGGTGCGGTCGAATATCCCGGCTGCATGGCCAGTTCAATGTCGG
>JBKBWH010000095.1:0-6691 GCA_046289115.1 Candidatus Kryptonium sp. | reverse complement strand
GTTAAGGTTGAGCATAAAAGACATGTGGCGGGCGTCGTCCACGGAACCTCTTCAACAGGGTTGACAGTTTTCATTGAGCCGGCGGAAATAGTTGAATTAAATAATGAAATCTTGCAACTACAGTTCCAAGAACAAAAAGAAGTCGAGCGGATATTACGAGAATTAACAGAAAAAGTAAGAGAAAACTTAAAATATCTCCAGACGAACATAGATATCCTTGGTAAACTCGATTTCATCTACGCGAAAGCGAAATTCTCACTTCAAATAGATGGCTATGCTCCCGAAATTTCAGAGGAAGGTCCGATTGTTCTTAACTCCGCGCGTCACCCAATCCTTCTGTTAAGGCACGGGAAGAATAAAGTCGTTCCTCTTGATTTTAAGCTTGGCGATGGTTCTTCAATTTTTGTAATTTCTGGACCAAACTCAGGTGGAAAAACAGTTGTCTTAAAAACCGTTGGCTTGCTCACCCTAATGGCTCAAGCTGGAATCCCGGTGCCGTTGAAAGAGTCAAGCAAATTGAAAATTTTCAAAAAAATTTTCATTGACATCGGCGATGAGCAATCTGTGGAAAAAGATCTTTCATCATTTGGCTCGCACATAAAAAATTTGAAAAAAATAATCTCCGAAGCCGACGATAAAACACTTGTTCTGCTTGACGAGCTTGGCTCTGGAACTGATCCAGCAGAAGGTGGCGCGCTTGGGATCGCAATAATAGAAAAATTGAAAAGCAAAGGTTCATCTGTGATCGTCACAACTCACAACAGCGCGATTAAATTCTACGCTTACAACAATCCACAAATTGAATGTGGAGCGATGGAATTTGATCATCAAACGCTTGCCCCAACTTACAGATTGAGAACTGGCGTCCCAGGAAGCAGTTACGCATTTGAGATAGCAAAACGCCTTGGGTTAGATGAGGAGATTGTAAATAATGCAAAAGAATATCTTGACAAAGCACAGGTTAAAGTTGAGGAAATTTTATCACGACTTGAAGCTCTTGAAGTTGAATATCGAAAACTTGTGAATGAAGCGAGGGAGAAAGATGAAAAACTTAACAAAATGATTTTGGAGTATAAACAAAAACTTGCAGAGATCGAGCGAGAGAGAAAAAAGGTAAAACGCGAGGCACTTAACGAATTTCGCGCAATAGTTGAAAACGCAAGGGCAAAAATTGAAGAAGCGATAAGAAAAATAAAAGAAACTGAGGCATCAAAGGAAAGCGTAAAAGAAGCACACAAAGTCGCCGAGCAAATTGAAAAACAGTTCGACCAAATTTCAAAACAACTTGAGGAGCAGGAATTTCAAACAGTTGAAGTTAAACCCGGTGACCTCGTCAAAATGAAAGATGGAACACAGACAGGGGAAGTTTTACAAGTTGATGGCTCAAATGTAGTCGTAGCATTTGGAGCGGTGAAAATGGTTCTTAAAACAAACGAAATTGAAAAGGTAGAACAAAAAGAAGTTAAAAAACTATCTTTAGCAACTGACTTGTTTGCTCCTGTATCGACAAAAATTGATGTAAGGGGAATGCGTGCGGACGAAGCTATAAACGCCGTTGACAAGTTCATCGACACAAGCTTTCTGTATGGATTAAAGAAAATTGAAATAATTCATGGTAAAGGAACTGGAAAACTAAGGCAGGAAATTGCTGAGTTTTTGAAGCGACATCCGAATGTCAAATCATTTCGACTCGGCGGTTGGGAGGAAGGCGGGGATGGCGTTACAATAGTTGAACTTAATGTCGACTAAACAAAACAAAATTAAAACTCAAGATATGAGAATTCTCATAGCCAATCGCGGGGAAATAGCCGTAAGAATTATGCGAACCTGTAAGATGCTTGGGTTTGAAACTATAGCCGTTTATTCAGAAGTTGATAAAGATAAACCTTTTGTCGCAATGGCTGACTATGCCGAATGCATAGGTGAGGCAAATCCAGCTGAAACATATCTTAACATGGAAAAGATAGTAAAGGTTGCAAAGGATTTAAAGGCTGATGCCATCCACCCGGGGTATGGCTTTCTCTCAGAAAATGAAGAGTTTGCAAAACTTGTCAATGACAATGGTATAATCTTCATTGGACCATCCCCGGAAGCCATTAAAAAGATGGGCGATAAACTTGAAGCCAGAGAAATTGCAAAGAGAGTCGGCGCCCCAATAGTCCCTGGATCTGAAAATCCAATATCAAGTGTTGATGAAGCAATTGAAATAGCAAAGGAAATTGGCTTTCCAATTTTGATTAAAGCAGCAGCCGGCGGAGGTGGCAAAGGAATGAGAATCGTACACGAAGAAAAAGAACTTGAATCCGCAATAAGAGGAGCAAAAAATGAAGCAATGTTCGCCTTCGGCGATGATAGAGTTTACATTGAAAAATATGTTGAAGAACCACACCATATAGAAGTTCAAATCCTTGCGGACAAATTTGGAAATGTCATCGCACTTGGAGAAAGGGAATGTTCAATTCAAAGGAGACATCAAAAAGTCATAGAGGAAACACCATCACCAATTGTGACCCCTGAATTGAGGGAAAAACTTTTTGAGTCAGCCATAAAAATTGCAAAAGCAGTTAATTATGAAAATGCAGGAACAGTTGAATTTATAGTTGACAAGAACCGTAATTTTTATTTCCTTGAAATGAATACACGACTCCAAGTTGAACATCCAGTCACTGAAATGGTGACAGGGATTGATATTGTAGCTGAACAGATAAAAATTGCATTTGGAGATAAGTTAAACTTCTCGCAGAAAGATATAAAACCAAACGGTCATGCAATTGAATGCAGAATCTATGCCGAAGACCCGTTTAATGATTTTCTCCCATCAACTGGGAAGATCACAGAAATTAAACAACCGAGCGGTCCTTGGGTAAGGGTTGATGCTGGAATTGAAGCTGGAAATGAAATAACCATTCACTATGACCCGATGATTTCAAAGATAATCGTTTGGGGAAGAAATAGAATTGAAGCGATCGATAGAATGAAAGCAGCGTTAAGCGAGTATAAAATAAACGGGGTAAGAACGACAATTCCATTCTGTTTATGGGTTATGGGAAACGAATTTTTCCGAATGGGTAAGTATGACACTCACTTCATTAAAAATCATTTTAACCCATCTTATTTAAAGGACCTACCCGAAATATCAATAGACGGCATCCCATCTTTACAAATCGTTGCTGCCATTGCATCGGGTATCCTAAGCTTAGAGCGAAAGAGTCAAACCATCCAAGCTCTGCGAACGAAGACCTTGAACTCAAGCAAAACTGTAAACAGATGGAAATCCAAACGATATGAAAATTTCAGATGAACAACTTGCCTTATTCAAACTTTATAAAAACGCAAAACACTTAGAGAAGATAAAAATTTACGCGCGGATAATTTTCAATTTCCAACCGATAAAAAAACATCTCGCTCCCTATATACCAAACTCAGGCACTGTTCTTGACTATGGTTGCGGGTATGGAATTTTTGCAAATTATATCAAGATGAAAAACGAAAAGTTAAAAGTAATCGGCTTTGATATTTCAAAAATGAGGATAGATGAAGCAAGAAAAACATCAGATAAAACGGGCGTTGAATTCGTAGATAAATTAGACGATTTTAAATTTGATGATTTAAAACTTGTCCTTCTGGTCGATGTCCTTATTTTCCTGAGGCTTGATGAAAAAATTGAATTGCTTAAGAAAATCTACTCATCACTTACAACGGGTGGGATCGTTTTTATAAAGGACACATTGAAATCAAATTCATTTAGATTCAAATACACATATTTCGAAGAAAGGTTGAAATTAAAGTTAAAAGTTTACGGAGACAATCTTGCCCCAGAGTTAAACTACATTACCCCAGACGAATTTGCCAAAATCTTAGATGAAGCAGGATTTAAAATTGTTGACCTGATTCCCGAGAATCAACTTATTTACCCCGGAATTTTCATCATCGCTCGAAAATAGAATAAGCCCTTTCAGATAGAATTATCCCTGCTGAAACAGCGACATTTAGTGATTCGGCTTTTCCAAATTTTTTTATCTTAATCACTGCGTCTGAAATTTTTAAAAATTCATTTCTAACTCCATGTGCTTCATTGCCAAAGACAAACACGACTTTATCTTCATCTTTCAATTCGCGAAAATCAACCTTGCCAGATGGAGCCGTTGAGAAAATTTTAAAGCCCATGCTTTTTAATTCAACAAGATAATTTTTGAGATCGACATTTTGTAGAAATGGAACATTGAAAACCGAGCCCATCGTGGCGCGAAGCGTTTTAGGGTTAAAAACATCAACGCTCATATCAGAGATGAGAATAAGATCGGATTTAAACCAGTCGCAAACTCTAAAAATCGTTCCAAGATTTCCCGGATCTGAAATTTCATCAAGCGCAACAACAGTCGCATAATTTTTTTGTTTAACATTCTTTACAACATCTTCCCAGCTGTATTCAAACATTTTCGCAACGGCGATGATCCCTTGTGATGTCTCAACTTCAGAAACCTTTTCAAGTTCGTTTTCCCCAATCTCGTAAATTTCAATTTTTCTGTTTTTCAAATAGTTTAAAAACTCTTGAGATCTTTGTCCCTTTAAAAATCTTTCTGAATATGCAACAAACAGTATTTCAGCCCCAAATTTAATCGCATCTTCTATCAGCCTTTCGCCCTCAAGGATAAAAAGCCCTGCTTTATATCTATATTTCTTATTTTTCAAAAGTTGAAGTTGCGAATATTTTCGTTTGCTTATTTTCATCTTTCCCTATACTCTCCCCAAATTTCTCTTAAAGTATCTGAGATTTCTCCAATTGTAGCGTAAGATTCAACGCACTCTATAATTGACGGGATCAAGTTTTCCCCAAGCAATGCGCTCTCGCGCAATCTTTTAAGTGCCAACATAACCTTGTCATTATCCCTTTCTTTTCTTAATTTTTTCAACCTTTCAATTTGATTTCTAATAGCGGATTCGTTCAGTTTAAAAATTTCAATCTTTTGCTTTTCTTCGGTTTTAAATTCATTCACCCCAACGATTATTTTTTCCTTTCGCTCAATCTGCATTTGATACTCGTATGCGCTCTTTGCTATCTCATTTTGAATATACCCTGATTCAATTGCTTTTATAGATCCACCCATTGCTTCTATTTTTTCGATATATTCCCAAACCCTTCTTTCAATCTCATCCGTCAAATGTTCAACAAAATAGCTTCCAGCCAAAGGGTCAATTGTATCAGTTACACCACTTTCATACGCAATTATTTGCTGAGTTCTTAAAGCAAGCCTCGCTGATTCCTCGGTTGGGAGAGCAAGGGCTTCATCCTTTGCGTTTGTATGTAAGGATTGACATCCCCCAAGGACAGCTGCAAGCGCTTGGATTGTCACGCGAACAATGTTATTTTCAATTTGTTGCGCAGTCAAAGTTGAGCCACCTGTTTGCACATGAAACCTAAGTTTCATCGCTTCTTCATTTGTCACACCGAATTTCTCACGCATAATTTTAGCCCAAATTCTCCGAGCTGCTCTGAACTTAGCAATTTCTTCAAAAAAATTATTATGAGCATTGAAAAAGAACGAAAGTTGCTCACCAAATTTATTTACATCAAGCCCTGCCTTTATAGCAGATCTAACATATTCAATCGCATTGGCAAATGTAAAGGCAAGCTCCTGAACAGCATTTGCACCTGCCTCACGAATGTGATAACCGCTGATTGATATAACATTCCACTTCGGCAAATTTTCATTACACCATTGGAAGATATCAACGATCAATTTCATCGATTGCTCAGGTGGGTAGATATATGTCCCCCTTGCGATGTATTCTTTTAAAATATCGTTCTGAATCGTTCCAGAGATTTTTTTTAGATCTGCCCCTTGTTTTTTTGCAACCGCAACATACATCGCCAGCAAAATCGCAGCAGTTGCATTTATCGTCATAGAAGTGGTGATTTTTTCAAGATTTATCCCATCAAAAAGAATTTCCATATCCTGAAGCGAATCAATAGCAACCCCAACCCTTCCAACTTCTCCCTCCGCCATCGGATGATCTGAATCATATCCCATTTGCGTTGGAAGATCAAATGCAACGGAAAGCCCCATTTGCCCATGTTCAAGAAGATATTTAAATCTTTTGTTCGTGTCCTTCGGTGTTCCAAAGCCTGCAAATTGCCTGAAAGTCCATATCTTCCCACGATACATCGTCGGATAAACTCCGCGAGTGTATGGGTATTCACCCGGAAACCCAAGTTTCGCAACATAATCAAAATTTTCATCGGGGAGATAAATTCTTTCTATTTCAATTCCTGAATCAGTTTTAAATGTTTCTTTTCTCTCCTTAAACTTACCCGAACTCAAAAATTTATTTTCCCATTTCTTTTTCATTTCTTTTAAATTCGCTGACATAATGCCCTTTCACTTTTGTTAAGAATTTTTATCTTTCAACAACATTTGCTTTGTATCTGTAGATTAAATTTAAAATAACGCTTCCAACTTTCTTAAGCGACTGGGGAGAACATTTATCAGGCGTATCTTCAATCGTATGCCAGTATGGATAATCAAAGTCAATTATATTAATTGTTCTTATTCCAGCCTCATTAAGCGGTATATGGTCATCGTAAACATCATACTTTACTTGATCCTTAAATTCTGAAATTCCAAGCTCTTGTGCGATATCCCAAACATATTCAACAACATCTGGCGCATATTCTACCGAATTTCTCTCT
>JBKBWH010000094.1:0-6893 GCA_046289115.1 Candidatus Kryptonium sp. | reverse complement strand
GTTTAAATATACTTATCTTCGCAATGAATCAGCCCGGCGGGATCGTTGCAAAGAATAAAGAAAAAGTTGTAATGCAACAGTGAGTGTTTAAAATTTCAAAATTTTTCTTTGTGGAGGTGATTTAAAATGAAATTTAAATTTTTAACTTTTATCTTTGTCGGGTTTTTGTGGGGCTGTGCTTATTTGTTGAATGAAAATTATGAGGAGCGACCCGAACCAAAGGCGCATAGCAGTTACACTATGGCTGAAACTCTCGCGACAGTTGTAAAAGATAGTGTTAAAGTAAGCGTCAAACTTCTCACACCTGCTGAAATAAGGAAGATAACCGCGAGCAAGAGATACGATAAAAAAGATTTTGAAAAAATTTTGAAGGATGAATACATAAATTATGCTCAAGAGGATAACTCTGAGATCCTTTCAGCGTATAATGAATACATCCATGCCCAAGAGTATGGAAACTATTATGATGTGTTTGGGAATCAAATCGCACCACAAAATATCCCAAGCCCGTTTGAAGATGATTTTGGAAAAATCCCCTATCTTATTTTTAGCGTCGTAATTGAAAATCTACGCACCGATAAAATAGAGATAAAGCCATCCGCCGGAGTTTTGTTAGATGATAAACGAAATCAATTCCGGGCTCTTGAGGTTGACGATATAATTCAAGTTGAATCAATACCATATCCGATGAGATATATAAATCCGTATACCATTTATGATCCATTTCTTGCTGGGTATTTGCTATCGAGTCAAAGGAGAGCAGAGTTGAACAAAAAATTTTTGAGGGATATTTTACTTCGTGATGAAAAAATATATCCAGGTGTTATTAGGAAAGGATTGGTTGTTTTCAGGAAACCAGCTGAGAAAGTTAGGTGGCTACTTTTCATCTTGCCAGAAGTAAATATCTACAAGGACAATGAGAAAGTTAAATCAATTGATTTCAGATTTGAATTTGTCAATGAAAAATAAATTCGCTCCCGAGATGAAAAAAACTCTTTTCCTTCTTGTGCTGCTTCTTACCTTGAACGGTTGTGATAATGTTTATCGTTTTCTTTTTTTCCCTCCGCAAAAAATTGAATATGAGATCGTCCCCGATATAGAAATGATGAAATCTGTTAAGGATACAAGCTACTACATTGGCAAGGATTCGATGACCATCGTCTTTGATAAAGGCACTTTTAAAGTTGAAATTAAATATATGAGCGATTATCAACTTAACAATTTTGAGTTTCCGGAAGAATCCAAAGGTGGGATTTACTCTACAAATCCTTACACTTATGGCGACTGGGTTGATCCTGAACTTGGTTATACACCGAATCGATTTACTGTCTTTAAGGTTTCAATATATAACTACGCTGCGCCAAAAATAAATTTTGACCCAGAAAACGCAATTTTGTTAAGTGATCGAGGCGATAGATTTATTGCTTATGGGCTTGATGCAAAGACAAGTAAGTTTCATAGTTTGGAGGAATATTACCGTGCGAGGAAGGGATCAACGGGAATCGATGAAGATGTTTTTGAAGCGAGAATGGGAATAGCAAGAAGAACGATGTTAACTTATGGAAGACCTTTGTATAAAGGTGACAGCAGGGAAGGGTTAATTGTCTTTGACCCGTTGTCAGAAGGAGTTGAGCGAATAAAAATTGTTCTGAAAAATTTCATAGTTGGGTATGATGAAAATAATATGCCAAAAGATTTCATAGATATTAACTTTTACTTTAAGCGGGTTCCTATAATTCGAAAAGTTACGGAGGCAACTAAGGTTATCGCAGCTGGTGGGGAAAACCTTGATTTAAAGACATTGAAAGATAAAGAGATAAAGGTCTACCAAGTTAAGTATGGCGGAGATGGTGAAGAAATAGTTGAACTCGGGCTAAAAAACCTTGCTGAATTTTTGAATAAAAGAGAGGGCTTAAAGGTTACGCTTGAAGGTGGCAGAGCTGAGTCGCCAGGTGTTGCTAAATCAGACCTTGTTGTCATAAGCGGTGGCGTGGTGAAACCTCAGTTTTCGCCAGCTGCTGTTGATAACTTCGTTGCATGTATAAAAAATGGTGGAATAATTTTGATCGACGACCTTAATCACTCAAAGTCAAGTCAGTTTAACATCGGCGCAAGGGATTTGCTTGACAAAATAAAATCAAGATTTAGTGGAAGCTATATTGAAAAGATCTTCCTTTCTCATCCTGTTTATTCAATCTGGGCAAAGATAAAAGAACTCCCACTTGGAGCTGATGATGTAGTAGAAGTAAAAGAGTTCGAGAGAGAGGAAAAATACAATTATCTCGAGGCTCTCTTTTGGCAAAAAAGGATAATCGTTGTTTTCTCAAATAAAGGTTATATGCGAATTTTAAGCAAGTTTGACAACCCGTCGATTGATAATACTACACAATTACAACTTTTCTCCAACATTCTTCTATATGCAGTTTCAACGAAGCAAGTGGCGATGAAAAGCGAATAATTTAATCACAGGTTTTCAAGGATGAAATTCGTTATCAATGTAAATAGATGATACCTTGTATCTCTTCCCGCAATGCTATGGTCTTTATTTGGATAAAACATTACACTAAATTGTTTTCCCGCCTTTTGAAGTCTGTCCACAAGCTGAATTGTATTTTGCCAATGTACATTGTCATCAGTTGTACCATGGATCACAAGATATTTACCTTTCAATGCATCAACATATTTTAGCACGGAACTTTGGTCATAACCTTCGGGATTTAGTTCGGGTGTTTGCATATATCTTTCTGTGTAAATAGTGTCATATAATCGCCATGTCGTCACGGGCGCGACTGCAACAGCTAACTTGAAAATATCTCCAAATTTAAAAAGTGTTAAACTTGACATATATCCACCGTAGCTCCAACCCCAAATTCCAATCCTTGAGCTATCAACGAATTTATATTTTTTGGCAAGATAAATTGCTGCTTCTGCTTGATCTTTTGACTCGTAATATCCGAGATTTTTATAGACCACATCTCTGAATGCTTTTCCCCTTGCTCCCGTTCCACGACCATCAACGCTGAAGATTATATATCCATTCTGTGCAAGATATTGATACCAAGCATAGTTTCCAAGGAAGGCATTTCTTACCGTTTGACTTCCGGGTCCGCCATAAACATAGAAAAGAACAGGATATTTTTTGGTTGAATCAAAGTTGGCAGGTTTTATCATCCATGCGTTAAGTTTTACGCCATCGCTTGTTTCGACAATTTCAAATGTGACTTCTCCTTTATCATAATCTGCGAGAATATCATCGGGGTTGTCGACAAGCGTTCGGATAAATTTTCCAGTGTAATTATAAAGTTTCCATTTCGGTGGTTTCGTTATCGTTGAATGATTATCAATGTAGAAGCTACCGGAGGGGGAAAAATCAACATTGTGCCAGCCGGGTTCAACGGATAACTTCTTTTTGTTTAAACCCTTAAAATCAATTACATAAAGATGTCTTTCAAGCGGTGAAACCTCGGTTGATGTATAGTAAATTTTTTTATTCCTTTCATCAACAAAGCAAAGTTGCTCGATCTCAAATGTCCCTTTTGTTATTTGATTTATTAGTTTCCCATCGATTCTATAAAGGTAGAGGTGAAGCCATCCATCCCTCTCGCTTGCCCAGATGAAGTGCTTGCCATCTTTTAAAAATGTTAGGTAGTCGTGCACATCAACCCAGGTATTTGACTCCTCTGTTAAAATTAACTTTTGCTCGCCGGTTTTGATGTTATAAAATATAAGTTCAAGCTTATTTTGCAACCTGTTAAGTTTCTGATAGGATAAAATATCCGGGTTTCTTGTCCAGTTGATCCTTGGGATGTAAATATCTTCATCTCCAAAATCGATGTATTTAACATCACCGGTTTGAACTTCAACAATTCCAATTTTAACGGTTGAATTTGGATAACCTGCGTAGGGATAACGCTGATCAATTACATTTAGGTAATCGGGTTCGTAGTCGATAAGTTTGAAGATGGGAACCTTTGACTGATCAAGGCGCCAGAAGGCAATGTACCTTCCATCGGGAGACCATTCATAAGCGTCAATTATGCTGAACTCCTCTTCATAAACCCAATCGAAAAGTCCATTTAAAATCGTCTCAGAACCATCAAATGTGAGTTGTTTGAAATTTCCGGATGAAATTTCGTAGATGAAGATGTTGTTATTTCTAACAAAACTTATAAACCTGCTGTCGGGTGAAAATTTTATTATCGCTTGGGGTTCTTCGGTGTTCGTTATTTGTTTTAGGGTTTTTGTTTGAATGTCGTATAGATAAAAATTGCCCCCGGTTTTCAACCTTCGTGCTGGCAAGCTGCCGGTGAAAAGTATAAATTTTTTATTTGGTGAGAAGAAATAAGCACTTACATTTTTTGAGAAGTTTGGAATTTGGGAGTCAAGCTCAGCGTAGGAGACGATTTTTTCCTCTTTGCCAGATTTCAAATCATATTTGTAAATTGCCATTGATCTTGAGAGGGAATCATATTTGAGGGTGGTATAAGCATCTTCATCAGGTAACCACTGTTTTATTAGGGTGTTAGTTCTAAACTTAAAGGTTTTAAAGATGTCTTCAAGTGTGATCTTCTTTTGTGCAAGTGCTGAAATTGCGAGGGTTAGAATTAAAATTACGAGGGCTGAAAATTTAACTTTTTTCATATCGACCGTTGTTTTTGTTTTGTTTGTATAATGTTAATTCAAAATTTTGAAAAGTTCAACTAAAAGTTGGGGCGTGTTTTAGTCTGATGCAATTGGGGTGTAGTCTTCGCAGTCAAGACGAAGAGCAACTATGGAGAGTGGTTTATTAAGAAAGTTGCAATGATGTGGGGCGTTTGAATTTGGGTAGGCGTCTTTTTGAAAGTAAAGACATGAAAAACACATCCTTTGTATCGTGATTATCCCTGCTTCGTAGAGAGATTCGATTAAATTTAAGATGAATTTAAGAATTGCTTCTTTCTCCCCCCGATTAAAATTTTTTAAATTGTTTTTTAAAACATCAGCCCAGGTAGAGAGTTGTTTCGCAAGTTTTTTACCCTTCGGGGTGAGTTTGAGAGTATAGCTTCGTTTATCTTCTGCGTTTTTATCTTTTTCGATAAAATTTTTCTCTTCAAGTGAAGATATTGCGTCGCTTACGGTTGCTTTTGTGAGGTTGAACTCATTTGCGATGTCCGTTATGCGTCTTCGCGATGGTTTGTTGTAGAGAAGAAAAATTAAAAATTGGATTTGAATTGGGCTTAAATTTTCATCTTTTGAGATATCCCACAGGAGAAGCCTAAAAACTCTTGAAATTCTTTCGAGCCCTGCAATAATTTTTGAATCGATATTTTCACTTTGTTCTATTGGGTCAAATACCGGTGGCATATTTTTAAAGTTTGCTTAACTTTTTACAGGGCGGGGCAGAGAAAAGCCCCGCCTTTCATTTTATGTTAATTTACTTTCTATACTGGCTAAAAACAAAATCAGTCGCTTCCTGCGATGCATGACATGAAAAACAATCTTGCTCAGCATTTTTTACAACCCTCTCTTTCGTGTTGCCCTTGAAAGCTTCAAAACCCCATCCGCCGGTATCTTTAAATTTTTTAGAGTCTTTATACATCACCCCGACGACTTTCCTCTCGCCCTCAACATATGTGTTGTTCTCAAATTTCGCTTCAAGAAGGTCAAATATGATTACAGAACCATCGGGGAATTTACCAGTTCTATACCCGCGCATCGCTTTATCGTTCGCGTATATGTGATGTATTCCACCAAATGACTCATAAAGCGGATGTCCGGGCAGGATAAGCATTGATTTAACATGAACCCAATTCCTGTATCCTTCGGGATATGGAACCAGCGACTTAGATTTACCGGGGATATTTGAGAATAAAAACAAAACTACAACGATAAATAAGCCGACCGTTAAAATTGCCTTTTTAATCATGATAGCACCGTAAATTTTGTTTTTAAATTTGTTAGGATTCCTAACAAATATAATAAAGCGAAATTTAAAAGTCAAGTATCTGGAAAGGTATCAAAAATTTCATTTCTTGAGGGCGTGGAGCTTGATTGAAGCAATGTTCTTTGGTGAGTGTGCTATCAAGCTGAAGTAAATTTTAGTTGGTTTATAAACTTGACAGAGTTTCAAAAAATTGCTATTTTTTAAAAAAATGCAAAGATAAAGGCTTTGTGAAGAGAACACCGCTGTATGAAATACATCTTGACCTTGGTGCTGAATTTGGTTCTTATTCCGATTGGGAATTGCCAAAGCACTATGTAAACCCTGTAGATGAATACAGGGCAGCGAAAACATCAAATGTGATGATCGACAGAACATATCTTGGGAAGTTGCGAATCTTTGGGAAGGACGCGCTTGATTTTTTGAACAGGATTTCGACGAATGATTTGAGGGGGCTTTCGCCGGGGATGGGAATTGGCACGGTGCTTACCGATGAAAAAGGGAAGATGATTGAGTTATTGATTATTTATGTTTTTGAGTCCAGGGAAGATTATCAAGAGGTCTTTGCTTTGTTAAGTTATGAAGCGTTAGAAAATGTAAAGAATTGGATTGATAAGTTGATCATTACAGATGATGTGAGATTTGAAGATGTGACCGACGATTATGCGATTATTTCTGCGTATGGTTATAACATTCATAAAATCATTGAGCCTAATTTTAAGGTTGACCATAGGTACTTTACAGATATATCAAAGATGCCAATTCATAACTTTATTCGCGGTTTTATGTTTGAGAATGAGGAGGTAGTTTTAGCGAGAACGAATGAGTTTTTAATTCCGGGATATAATTTAATATTCAAAAAATGGTATAGCTTAGAGATACAGGCAAGTAATTTATGTAACTTAAAAGGAAACACTTATTTTGCAAACGCAAACAAAATATATAAGCTTTTCTCTGCATCAACTTATGAGCC
>JBKBWH010000093.1:0-6934 GCA_046289115.1 Candidatus Kryptonium sp. | reverse complement strand
GGGATTGTTGGTGCAGTAGTTATGAGGGCAATTTTCATATTTGCAGGTATAACATTGATCAAAATTTTCCATCCGATAATTTATATCTTTGCTGCTTTTCTTATTTTCACCGGAATAAAGATGGGCTTGCAAAAAGACAGAGAAATTCATCCTGAAAAAAATCCAGTCTTGAAAGTTTTCAGAAAATTTTTCAAGATCACACCTGATTATGTTGATGGCAAATTTTTTATAAGGCAAGGTAAGAATCTAATAGCCACTCCGCTTTTCGTTGTCCTTTTGGTTGTTGAAAGCACAGATGTTATGTTTGCGATTGATTCGATCCCAGCGATAATTGCTATTACCCGTGATCCATTTATAGTTTACACATCAAATATATTTGCGATACTTGGTTTAAGGGCTCTTTACTTTGCTATTGCTGGATTTGTAACCATGTTTAGATTTTTCAAATACGGACTGTCCGTTATCCTTGTTTTTGTCGGGATAAAAATGTTGATTTCTGATGTTTATAAAATTCCAACTTTGATTGCTCTCATCGTTGTGTTTAGTATAATTACCATCTCAATTCTTGCATCTATCCTAATACCAGAGCCTAAGCCAGAAGTAATTTCTAACCCCGGGGTCAACGAGAATTCAAATAACGAAGAAAAATCAAAAACAAAAAGTGAGAGTTAAAATGGGAGTTGCGCAATTAATAACTCGGACAGTTGGATTCCCGACTCTGCGACTTCGCCGTTTGAGGATGACCGAGCAATTTAGAAAAATGGTGGCTGAGACGCAGCTTTCTGTTGACGATTTTATTTATCCGCTTTTCGTATGTCCAGGTGAGAAGGTAAAGAAAGAAGTTCGCTCAATGCCTGGGGTTTATCAACAATCCATAGATAATATAATTCGTGAGTGTGAAGAGGTTTATAAACTTGGGATTCCCGCTGTGATATTGTTTGGGATACCTGAGAGAAAGGATGAATTTGGTTCCGAAGCTTACGATGAAAATGGAATAATTCAAAGAACAGTTAGAGCGTTAAAGAAGGAAATTCCTGAACTTGTTGTTATAACGGATGTTTGTTTATGTGAATACACATCGCATGGACATTGCGGAATAGTCAAGGAGGTTGCCCCGGGCAAGTATGAAATTGTCAACGATGAGACGGTTGAACTTCTTGCTAAGGAAGCTCTAACTCATGCGGAAGCAGGGGCTGATATGGTGGCGCCAAGCGATATGATGGATGGAAGGGTTTCAGCGATAAGAAAGATTCTCGATGAGAACGGATTTCAAAATGTTCCAATAATGTCATATGCTGCGAAATATGCATCTGGTTTCTATGGACCATTTAGAGAAGCGGCGGAGTCAGCGCCAAAGTTTGGGGATAGGAGAAGTCATCAAATGGACCCGGCTAATTCTGATGAAGCTCTGCGCGAGATTGCGCTTGACATTCAGGAAGGAGCTGATATCGTTATGGTTAAACCAGCGCTTGCCTATCTTGATGTGATTTACAGGGCAAAACAAGAGTTTAAGGTTCCAATCGCAGCATATCAAGTAAGTGGGGAATATTCAATGATAAAAGCAGCTGGTTTAAATGGATGGATAGATGAGCAGAGGATAATGCTTGAGACATTAACCGCGATAAAGAGGGCAGGTGCAGATTTGATCTTAACATATTTTGCAAAGGATGCTGCTAAAGTTTTAAAGGAAAGTCGATGAATAAATCTCGGTTGTGGATTTAATTTGTTGGGAAAATTTTTAACTTTTCCGCTTGAAAATTTAAGTTAAAGTTTTTATCATTATAAAAATTTCAGAAGCTAAATCCGAATTTTTATGGAAATTTTTGGAATTGCTCTTACAATAATTTCGCTAATACTTGCTTATCAAGCGTGGCAAAACGGAAAGTTGATGAAGCAGATGCATGTTGAAAGCATGGCTATGATCAAAAGTATAAAAGAGTTGAATGAGGCAATCAAGGAAGATATAAGAATTTCAACTCAAGAGACAAGAGCATTGCTTGAGAGAATTCAGAAAGGGCAGGAGGAAGCTAGAAAGGAAATGGCAAGCGCCATTAAATATATTGCTGAGTTAATTGTTGCAGATGGTGAGAGGACGAGAGAACTTTTAAGGGCAAAGGGGCGGGTTTAAATCTCATCTTTCAAGAATAAAAACTAAATTCAAAGGAGGCGTAATGGCGAAAAGAGAGCGTTGGGGGACAAGAATTGGACTAATACTTGCGATGGCTGGAAATGCAGTTGGACTTGGAAACTTTCTGAGGTTTCCGGTTCAAGCTGCGCAAAATGGAGGGGGAGCATTTATGATTCCTTATTTTACTGCATTTCTCCTTCTTGGAATACCTTTGATGTGGGTTGAATGGGCGGTTGGAAGATATGGTGGAAAGTTTGGTCATGGAAGTGCCCCTGGGATGTTCGACGCTATGTGGAAAGCACCAATATCAAAATATCTTGGCGCGCTTGGACTTTTTATATCAACTGTGATAATGGTTTATTATACATACATTGAATCATGGACGCTTGCATTTAGTTTTTTCTCGATCACAAAGGCTTATTTTGGGGAAACGACTTTTGATGCGATGCGAAGTTTTTTGCAAAGCTATCAAGGTGTAGAGAAAAACTATTTTCAAAGCATTTTGCCAGCATATTTCTTTATGTGTGTCACTTTGTTTATTAACTTTTTCATTCTCTATCGTGGGATCTCACGTGGCATTGAGATGCTTGCAAAGATAGCTATGCCAACGCTTTTCCTCTTTGCGGTTATTCTCGTTATAAGAGTTGTGACGCTCGGAACGCCCGACCCTGTGAATTATCCCGATCGAAGCGTTGAAAGTGGATTTGCTTTCATTTGGAATCCTGATTTTTCGAAACTTGGGGATGCAAAAATTTGGCTTGCTGCAGCAGGACAAATTTTCTTTACATTAAGTGTTGGGATGGGAACTCTTCAAGCGTACGCAAGCTATCTGCGTGAGAATGACGATATTGCATTAAGTGGTCTTTCAACCGCGTCAACAAATGAATTTGTTGAGGTAATTTTGGGGGCAAGTATCGCAATTCCCGTTGCTGCTGCTTTCTTCGGGATTGAGACAACACAGGAAATCGCAAAGGGTGGTGCATTTAACCTTGGATTTGTGTCAATGCCGATAATTTTCCAAAAACTTCCTTTCGGTGAGTTTTTTGGCTTTCTCTGGTTTTTGCTCTTGTTCTTTGCTGGAATAACTTCATCAGTTGCGATGGCTCAGCCTTTAATAGCATTCCTTAAAGAAGAATTTGGAATTTCTCACGGTAGAGCAACAGCTTTGATCGGTTTGTCTGTGTTCATCGCTATTCAATTTGTTGTCTTTTTCCTAAAGCATGGATTTCTTGATGAGATGGATTATTGGGCTGGGACATTTGGACTTGTTCTTTTTGCCTTATTCGAAATTATAATTTTCGCCTGGATATTTGGAATGGACAAAGGCTGGGCTGAAATTACAAAAGGTGCAGATATAAAGGTCCCCAAAATATTCTACTACATTATAAAGTATGTAACTCCGCTCTATCTTCTTTTCATCATGGTAAACTGGCTGGTTCAAGATGCTATTCCAACATTTTTAATGGAAGGTGTCAAGCCGGAGGATATACCTTATAGGTGGGGTGCAAGAGGATTAATGCTATTGATTTTCTTAGCAATAATTCTAATGGTTAAAGCTGCATGGAATAAACGAAACAAACAAAAATTGAGATAAACGAAATGAAACTCACAACTGAAGGAATTATCTTCATGATACTTGCATGGGGAGCCGTCGCAACCCTAACAATTTACTGCTTTTCTAAAGTCCTGAAGACAAAGATGAAATACGATAATAACCAAGATGAAGATTAAATCGAAAAGCAAAATATTAAGGTGAAAAACTGTTACAAGACTATCCTCATTGGAATTGTAATACTCAAGATAATCATCCAAAAGATTATCGGCAGAGAAGTTCCTGAATTGATTTATCTTACAGAGATCAGCGTATAATACAATAAACTGAAAAGACCGTTTCATTAGACACACTTGACTCCCTGAAAAAGTCCTCCTCGGCAAAACGCTCTACCATGGTCCGAAGCTTTCAAAGAGTGGATTTTTAAACTGCGATTACTTGTCTGTCATAATATTGCAACTTATAGAGTGAATAATTTACCGACGAATATAGGGCATAAAGTGGCAAATTGGTCTTGTTAATAATCTAACTGTTTTAAACACCTCTTCTTTTGTTCTTAACAAATGACGATTTTGAAAAAGCTGTAGTTTACATTGAGCATCTTGTGGGGAAACTAATGAAAATTCAGCAAAATAACGAAGGATTAAAAAAACGGGGATTGCGAGGGATGAAATTAAATTTAAAAATGTGGCTCCCACAAAAAAGTGAGAGCCACTTAAATAATTCCAACTAAAAGATTGGCTTATTTGAGAAGCATCATCTTCCTGCTCTGGACAAATTTGCCCGCCTTCATCACATAGAGATAAACACCTGAGGAAACCTGGCTTCCGTTTTTATCTGTTCCGTTCCACCTCACGCGATATTTTCCAGGCTGTACAAATTCGTTTATAAGTGTTGTAACTTCTCTGCCAAGTATATCATAAACTTTTATCTCAACATTTACAGCAATTGGAACGGAGAATTCAATATCCGTCGTTGGGTTAAATGGATTTGGATAGTTTTGGGCAAGGTAGAATTCCTTTGGAATTTCATTCGTGGCAATTTGTACTTTAACCGGTTTCGGGGCTTCTCTTATTTCAATCGCGTCTGCCCTGATGACAAAACTATCCTGTTTTGCTCTGTTGACGAGTGAATCGGCATAATATGCATTGACAAGGGCTGTGTCATTTTCAAGTCTGATATAACCAAAGATTGCTGTTTGCTTTGAACCCATTGTGAAATCGCGTCCACCACGCCTGAACTCAAACCTACCAAGGTAAATTCTCTCAACCCCGAGCTGGCTTACAATGACAGTTTCTGGTTGGGCCCCTCCCTGTTGATAAATCAAATATCTCGCCCTTGGAGTTGAATTGCTTGCTGCAAGCCCAGTCCTGGCCCAAACATCAAAGCTATCGACTTCACTTGTACCTTCTCTAAACGGAATATACGGATACCACTCTGCAAAAGCTCCAGGCGCACCGTAAATATAGGCAAGTAATCTTGAATTGTTATAACCACTTCCAGTTATCCTGTTCCACTTATTGTAGGTTGTATCAACAGGTGGGTAAACATAATCAACAATTGAAGGCTGAGCATAGAACTCATTTTCAACATCATTGTCAGCATAAACCAAAGTTCCTCTTCCAATTCCGGTGAAAACAATTGTTAGCACACTGTCATACTTTGAGTTCGAAATAATATAAAGTGTGTCTACATAAGTTCTCAAATCTCTTGGAGCAAATTCAACTATGAGGTTAAACTTACCATTTATCGCCGGAAGTTCGAGTGGTAAAGTTGGCATATTAATTATTTTGAATATGCCAGATGTATCGGCAAAATGAATATCATAAATCCACAACGATTTTTCACCATTGCTTCCAATTGTTATAGTCCTTCTATAATTACCTTGTAGCTCCCGTTCG
Source organism: Candidatus Kryptonium sp. (assembly GCA_046289115.1). Classification (GTDB taxonomy): domain Bacteria; phylum Bacteroidota; class Ignavibacteria; order Kryptoniales; family Kryptoniaceae; genus Kryptonium. Next base: position 1,353 of record JBKBWH010000093.1, on the reverse strand, counting down.
ATTAAATCAACTGCAACTTCACCAAATCCAACGAATCTTGAAGCGACAGTTATTTGTGGATGTGTTGGAACTTTTCTAACTCTTAACAAATCGGTTCGTAAGAAGTTGCCCGAAGCTTGACCTGGGTTGCTAAATATAACTTGAGTGGGTCCACCGGGATTTAATTTGAATGTAAATCCAGGTCCCCCTATTTGAGCCCAAATGAGAGCAGTGGTGATTTGTCGTTGATTAAAACCAGTTACTCTCTGCGTGTCAGCAAAGAACGGTGTTACAACATCAATTTGAGCCCCTATAGCTGCGTTTGGTGAACCTGCTGGACCTGAATATTCAAGAATATAGTCACCACCAAGTGTATCAGGTATAACAAATTGATAAAGCGCTTTTGGTATTTCAGCAGTTCCAGTGTAAACCCTGCTATACCTGTTTCCACCAGGAATAGGAAATGGATATGGACTTGTAACGCTGTTTAACCAACCAGTTGGAACTTCTTGGTATAAAACTTGATTTTCACCTGGGGCCCTCCAATGCGGTTCGCTTCCATCACTTGCATTCATAATGAAGTTGTAATTTAAACCTTGCCCGGCAACATGTAAATATGCAACTGGTTCTTCAGGATCGTCACTTTCTATCGCAAGTGAATCAATTGCAAATTCCTCTTGATATGGTCTAAACACAACTGTTAAATCATAATAACTTCCAGGATTAATTTGTATTGGCAAAGGATCTGTGGTGTAAAATCTTCCAGTATGACCATAGACATTGTAGATTGTTAAAACGCTATCGCCGAGATTGAATAATCTTATTTTCTTTTCGGCTATTTCACCTGTTGTGACCTCTGGAAATACTTCACCAACTCTGTAGAGTGCGAAATGGTCTATATTTGGTCTTGTCATGTCCGGGTCAGTTCTCTGCCATGGGTTACCTTTCATTCTTCTCCCGAATTCAAGGTCGCGTGGGAGTTCACTTCTTAAAACCCTTACCGCATCAACCCTTAAAAATGCAGGTGTTAATGTATCAGCACCTATTGTCACTATTGTTGGCGCGCCGGCATTTAACCTTAAAATTGTAAGTGGATACCATGAACCATCTGCTCCACTTTGTGTTGGGTTCCATAAACCTGCTTGTTGTAATGTTGGAAGTCCGGCGCCATTTAACATTTGATTATGTCTTAGTGAGTCGGCATAAAATCCCTCTCCAAATCTTTCAACAGTCACATAGCAATTTGGCGATGCATTTCCACTTTGCTGGAGATAATAGTAAAGAATATAATAGTCATCTTTATCGAGGATGTTTTGTTGAGTTTGAGTTGGTATCCCAAAGATATACCTCACCCATGCTCCAGAGGGACTACCA
>JBKBWH010000092.1:4424-6987 GCA_046289115.1 Candidatus Kryptonium sp. | reverse complement strand
ATTTGTCCCAATACCCTTACAGCAAGACCTGTGGTCGTACCAGATGATAGCATAATAAAAATTCAAATTAAATTTCATGAAAAAGACATCCTGCTTACTGTTGACGGTCAAGTTGAACACAAAGTCAAACCACCTGTTGAAGTCATTGTTAAAAAAGCAGACCACAAGGTAAAACTTATAAAACGACTTGAGGTCACTTACTTTGATGTTTTAAGATCAAAACTTATGTGGGGAATGGACTTAAGAATTGAAAAAAATAAAAACGGAGAATGAAAGTGCCAACCTATGAAGATGCTTTGAAACTTCTCTTCGAATATACCGAAAGTGAAAATCTACGCAAGCATGCCTTCGCTGTTGAAGCAGCAATGCGAGCCTACGCAAGGAAATTTGGAGAAGATGAAGAAAAATGGGCAATAGTCGGTCTTTTGCACGATTTTGACTATGAGAAATTTCCAACCCCAGACCAACATCCATGGGTTGGTTCAAAAATCCTTGAGGAGAAGGGTTACCCCGAGGATATACGGAAGGCAATTTTAGGTCATGCCGATTACACAGGCATCTCGAGAGATACCCTTATGGCTAAAGTTCTTTACGCTTGCGATGAACTCTGTGGATTTATAACTGCGGTTGCGCTCGTCAGACCAAATAAAAAACTTGAAGAGGTAACAGTTGAATCAGTTAAAAAGAAACTTAAAGATAAAGCATTTGCAAGGGCTGTGAATAGAAATGACATTTATAAAGGTGCTGAAGAACTTGGACTCCCTCTTGACGAGCACATTCAGTTTGTAATTGATGCTATGAAATCAATAGCGGATAAACTTGGTTTATGATGTCATATTTAACAATTTACTTTTGGATTTCGCTTGGCATCATATTTCAGGGTGAAATTGCCTTAATTGGAGCTGGACATTTGATTTATGCTGGAACAGTAAATTTTTGGATCATCACTTTTATCGCGACTTTTCTCTCATCTTTGAATGGAGAAATCTTTTTCACTGTGTCAAAAGCTGGCTTAAAGTTTTTGCCACTCCCACAGGAGAAAATTTCAAGAGTTGGAAAATTAATTAAAAGGTATAAAACTTCTCTTTTACTTTTCTCAAGATTTATTTACGGCATGAGAAATCTCATACCTATTGCGTTTAGCCTTACAAATGTAAAACATATTGAATTTTCAATTCTAAATTTTTTCGGTGCTTTCATCTGGGCTTTAACTTTCACGACTGCAGGGCTTATCTCAGGGAATGCGATGTCAATTTTTATCGATGTGAAGAAACATCAGATGCTAATTTTAGGGATCGCTCTGGGAATTTCTTTTACGATTATGGCGTTGAAAATTTCAAAGTTTTCAAACAAAAAGGGTAAATATCATGCCGAGCGATAAATTATCAAGGCGTCATTTCGTTCAAATCACCGGTTCAATTCTTATAGCTTCAATGGGGGCATCAACTTTGGCAGCCTTACTTCAAGGTTGCCAAAAATATGGAGAAACAAGCCCAACTCAACCATCACCTGGGTCGAAATTCACAATAAAATTAAGTGAACATCCCGAACTGGCGCAGGTTGGGGGATTTAAGATATTTAACATTAACTCAACCCCGGTGATTGTATTTCGAACGGGGCAAACGACATTTAAAGCTCTCTCAATGATATGCACACATCAGGGATGCACAACCAATTGGGTAAATTCAGTACAGCAATTTCACTGCCCATGCCATGGTTCAAAATTTGACAAGGACGGTAGAGTAATTCAAGGTCCGGCAACGCAAAATTTAAGAACTTACACCACAGAATACAAAAGCGACACGAATGAATTGATCATACATTTCTAACTCCTGCCGATAAATCGCTGAATTAGTAATTCGATCTTGTCTATATCGTATGGTTTTTGAATAAAACCGTTTAATCCCTCTTCAGCCATCAATGTCGCCGGTGATGGCTCTGTTAAGAAATATCCACTTGTTAAAACAACACACGCATTTGGATTTATTTGCCTTATCTTTCTAAAAGTTGAAATCCCATCAATCGTTGGCAATCCAAAATCAATCAACACAAGATCAATCTTCCCAATGTTTTCTTTGTAAATTTCTATCGCGTCATATCCTTCGTCTGTAGCAAACACCCTGTAACCCTTCGATTCAAGATATTCTTTTAAAAGATATTTTAAATCTTCCTCATCCTCAACTATTAAAATTGTAGCGGGTGCAATTTCACCAACCTCAACCCCCTCCTCAACCTCCTTGACTTTTCTTTCAACCGCCGGCAAATAAATATAAAAAGTCGTGCCTTTCCCAACCTCTGTCTCATAGGTTATATAACCATTGTGCGATGTTATAATTTTTAAAACTATCGGGAGACCAAGCCCCGTGCCTTTCTCAGGGGATTTGGTTGTAAAAAATGGTTCAAAAATCTTTTCCCTCAACTCTTCAGGAATCCCCATTCCAGTATCCGAAATTGAAATCATTACATATTCGTCCGTGGAGATATTTGGAAATTTGCCTTTTAACATCTCACCTTTGACGCAGGAAACATTTATTCTTAGCACACCTCCATTAGGCATTGCATC
>JBKBWH010000092.1:0-4414 GCA_046289115.1 Candidatus Kryptonium sp. | reverse complement strand
AATGAGATTAACAAGAAAATAAAGGAATTTTCTATCTGTCTTCTCCTTACTCACTCAGCAATGATTGGTGTATTCATGAGCCTTGATATTTTTCTTTTCTATATTTTCTGGGAAGCTATGAACTACGAGCGCATTGACCTCCTGAATCAAATCCTTAACATCAACAACCAATGCCCTCCCACTTCCCCTCCTTACGAAATTGAGAAGACGCCTTGTTATATCCGCTCCTCTATCAGCGCTTTTTTTGAGTATATCAAGTACCTTCATTATCTCTTGATCTTCGCCCGCCAGCCGTCTTTTCAAAATTTTAATCCCCGCCTGTATTGAGGAGAGGACATTGTTAAAATCATGAGTGATCCCACTTGAAATTAAACCAATTGACTCAAGTTTTTGAAACTGAAGCATCTGCGCCTCAAAGAGCTTTTGTTCGGTCATATCGCGCTTTATCGCGATAAAATTTGTTATGTTTCCATTAGCATCAAACAATGGTGTAATTGTCATATGCTCGTAATAAAAATCCCCATTCTTCTTTTTGTTAATCAATTCACCCGTCCAAATTTTTCCACTTAAAATTGTCTTCCACATATTTTCATAAAATTTGCGATCATGTTTACCGCTCTTTAAAAATCTAGGATTTCTCCCGATCACCTCTTGAATTTTATATCCGGTCATCTTCTCAAAAGCGGGGTTGACATATTCAATGTTTCCATTAGTGTCGGTTATAACTACCGCCTCGGATAATCCCTCGATTGCATGGCTTAACTTCATCTTTTCGTATTGAAGATTTTCTTCCTCAGTTACATCCCTCACAATAACTATGTAACCCTCAATCGTTCCACTTTTTGTGAAAATAGGTTGAACATCAACGATAATAGATATCTCCTTGCCCTGGAATGAGCGAAAAGACACCGGTTGTCTTTTTATGGTTTTACCCTTAAGCATTCCATCCCAGAAAAACTCAACATCTTTATCTTTAACATTTAAAACTGTGATCAACTTTTCACCCATAATTTTTGAAACATCCTCTTCACCAAAACCAAGTATTCTCTTCATCTCTGAGTTTAAATAGAGCAGTCGCCCTTCAGAATCTATTCTCAAAATGCCAATAGGCGTGTTCTCAAGAACTGTTCTTATGAATTTTTCGGAACTTTTTAAAAGTTCAAATAACCTCGCATTTTCAATTGCACTTGCAACTTCATTACATATGCTGACCCCAAGATCAATCTCTTCCTTTTCAAGCGAGCGTTGAGAGCTGAAATAAACATCAAGTCGACCGATGAATTTCTCTCTATACACAATTGGGAAAAAAAAGAGTGATTTAACCCCTTCCTCTACCAAGACATCTTTAAATTGAAAAAGCGATTTATCACTTTCAACTTCATTTATTACCACTGGAAAAACTTTTTCTTCGCTACGCCATGGCGTATAATCTTCAGCAGCCTTAATAAGCCTTTCAGACACCCCAATTGAAATCGTGGAAGTTAAAGTTTTACCTTTTCCGCCTAAGTCCTTCAAAAAAATCGCAATTTTGTCTGTATTATAGTTTTCCATCATTAGCTTCAAAACAGATCTTAGAATCTCTTCAAGGTCGGTTTTAAATCCAATAGCTTGTGAAACCTTATTTAACACGTTCAACTGCTTCAGTCTTTTAATTGCTTGGTTGTAAAGCTCAGAATTGATGAAAGCCCTTGTTATCTGAGGAGCAATTCGACTCAGAAATTCCCTATCCTCAGGTTTTATCCCATCAATCTTATCGCTTTCAACACTTAAAACTCCAAGGACATTATCTTCAAGTGAAAGAAGGACTTGAAATTCAGATTTTACCTTTGGATCTCTTCTAATATATCTCTGATCCTTCTGAACATCAGGGGAATAAACAGAACTGCGAAACATATAAGCATAATCCATAAGCCCCGCTTGTCCAAAAGATATTTCAGGGGCAAGGTTTTTATTTTCAAATCCAATCGAACGAATTAAACAGAATTTTTGATTTTCCTTATCAACCAGATAAATTGAAAAACGATAATAACCCAGTCCCTCTTTAAAAATCTTCAAAATCTCTTCAGACGCATCTTCAACCTTTATATTTGAAAGCAAAATATGATCAATTCGCGAGATAATGAAGTTTTCGAGATCTCGCCTTTTTAACTTTTTGATGAGCTCGCTAAGTCTTTCCCCAAGTTTTCCTACCTCATCTCCACCTTTATACCCAACATCAACATATTGTCCTTTTAACGCACGATCAATGGCAATTTTATACTTCTCAACTGGGTTCAAAATTTTCCATATAAAAATATATCCAGCGCCAAGAGCAAAAAAGACAACCGTGAAAGCAAAAATTGGTTCAACCTTGATACCAAACTTAGAGACATTTGATATGATGATCAAAGCAATGAAAGTTGAAAGCGAAAGCAGGAAAAATTTAACTTTTAAACTCATGCCCCCTTCCCGAATTTGTTACGCCTGTTAAAAAGTTTAAAATAAAAAATGCTACAAGTCTTGATGTCTTACCATCAACATCGTATTCAGGATTTACCTCCGCTATATCAAGGATTTTCACATTCAAATTTAAGCCACAGAAAAGAGCAATTTTTAAAACATCCTCAGCTTTCAATCCATCCGGATATGTTGCGCTAACCCCCGGTGCATCTGCGTTCCTAACGGAATCCATATCAAAACTTAAATGAACAAGATGATCTTTCAATTCAACCTCAATTGCGCTTAAAATAAAATCAATCCCCTTCCCTTTCACATCATCAAGAGTGAAAATTTCAACGCCATTTCTTAAAGCATACTCAAGGTGATAAATTGAATTTGCATAGTTTTGAATTCCAATCTCTATCAATTGATCTGGTTTATACTCCGATTCAAGAATTTGTCTAAACGGCGTCCCGCTATTCCTGAACTGGGAGTCTCTAACATCAAGATGCGTGTCAATGTTGAGCACCGCTTTCTTTTCTTTTTCAAAATTTTTCGCAAACCCAAGATAATTCGGAAAAGCGATATCATGCCCCCCTCCGATCACTATCGCTAAAATTTCATTTTTAATAAGTTCTTCCACCACAAAGATTAGTCGTTCATGAATCTCTTCAAGTTCCCCATCGGTTTTTAAATTTCCAAGGTCAAAGATTTTTAAATCTGTTATTTGCTTTTCAAACTTGAAATTAAACGGGGTCAATCTATAAAAATACTTTCTCACTTCATCGGGGGCTCTTCTTGCCCCGGGTCTTCCTTGATTTCGCTTAACTCCCTCATCTTGGGGAACCCCGATAATGGCAATTCTCGTGCTGTCAAAATCTTTAATATCTCTAAAAACCAAATCACCCATCCTCGGGTCGCTTTCATCACCGCGAGAGAAAAATAAAGTCTCATCCGGCGGAGTTAGAAACTTAAAAATTTCGTCAAGCATTATCTCTTTATCAAAAATTTAGTTTCGAACCAAACTTTTATGGAAAAACTTGAAATTTTCATCTGCAAATATTATATTATATTCGAGTTCTTTCCCAAGCGGGAGTAGCTCAGATGGTAGAGCGTCACCTTGCCAAGGTGAATGTCGCGGGTTCGAGTCCCGTCTCCCGCTCAAAATTTTTAGTTTCTTTATAGAAGCTTCAATATCATATCTGGGTGAATCAACCATTTTAAACTTCCCCTCGGACTGGGCAAGCTACTAAATTCAACACAAGCAGTTGTATTCTTCTTAAATTCGATCGGTTTTTTAAGTCCAATAATCCAGCCTAAAAATTCACCAATGTGCGGTTCATGCCCGACCGCAAGAACATTTTCAGCTTTAAGCGAAAAAATTATTTTCATCAATTCTTGGAAATCCGAGCCGGGGATGAGCTCATTTAATTTTACAACATCAGATTGAACTCCCATAATCTCACGAAATATCTCCGCAGTTTGAACAGCTCTGACAAGCGGACTTGAAACAAGGATGTCAATTCTCAAACCCATTCTTTTCAGTGCGGTAGCCATCTTTTTCGTCGTTTCTCGTCCAAGTTCGGTTAATTCCCTCTCAAAATCACTCATCCCCGGTTTCTTCGACTCAGCATCGGCATGTCGCACAAGGTAAAGTAACAACCTCGGTCCTCATTTGTTTTTTACATACTTATCCAAGAATTCCACTATCGCTTTATATGCCTTTATTCTATTTTTAAGTTTGGATAAACCATGCCCTTCATCATCAAAAACTAAGTATTCAACAACTCCACCGCGTGATTTAATTGATTCAACAATTTGATCAGACTCTGACTTCGGAACGCGTGGGTCGTTTGCACCTTGAATTATCATAAGTGGTGCTTTGATTTTTTCAACATAATAAAACGGGGAAATTTCTTTTAAAAATTCAGCGTCTTTTTCTGGATCTCCGTATTCAGCCATTCTATGTTTTTGACGCCATGCGCCTGTGTTCCTT
>JBKBWH010000091.1:0-7204 GCA_046289115.1 Candidatus Kryptonium sp. | reverse complement strand
TGAACATCTTTTCGCCCGTTGGTATGTAAATTGTCCAGCCACCCTCGACTCCGGGGAGCATTAAGTTTTTTATTCTTACATTTCCAAAAGTTCCACGCATCATTACTTCGTGGGCACCTCTTCTTGCTCCAAATGTATTGAATTCAAATTTTGGAACGCCTCGCTCAATTAGATATTTTCCAGCGGGGCTATTCTCCGAGATTGAGCCAGCAGGTGAAATATGATCCGTTGTGATAGAATCGCCGAATACCGCAAGGCAATATGCATTGGTTATATCTTTAGGTGGTTCTACTTCAAGTTTTAGGTTCTCAAAGAATGGTGGATTTTGGATGTAAGTTGAATTTGGGTCCCAGTTGAAAAGTTCACCTTCTGTAATTGGTATATCTTTCCAATATTCAGTTCCTTCAAAAACATCTGCATATTTTTTCTTGAAAAGTTTTGAGTTAAGAACTTTATTTATTGTTTCTTTGATCTCATCTTGGCTTGGCCATATATCCTTTAGATAAACAGGGTTGCCGTTGGGATCGTAGCCGATTGGTTCATCGTTGAAGTTGATGTCAATTTTTCCAGCGATTGCGTATGCGACGACAAGAATTGGTGAAGCAAGATAGTTTGCTTTAACAAGTGGATGGACGCGGGCTTCGAAATTTCTATTACCGCTCAAGACAGCGCATACAACGAGATTATTTTCCGTGATCGTTTTTGAGATCGGCTCTGGCAGTGGACCGCTGTTTCCTATACATGTTGTGCAACCATACCCGACAAGATGAAATCCAAGAGCTTCAAGGTATGGCATAAGTCCAGCTTGCTGTAGATATTCTGTCACAACTCTTGAGCCTGGGGCTAAGCTTGTTTTAACATAAGGCTTTGCTGTTAACCCCTTTTCAACTGCTTTTTTAGCAAGAAGTCCAGCACCGATCAAAACGGTTGGATTTGATGTATTTGTGCAGGATGTTATAGATGCGATTACAACAGAACCATGTGTTAGTTCGCTTTTTTGATTGCGGAATTGAATTTCAACTGTCTTTTTTTGTTCGTCGTTAATTTTATAGTTTTCCTTTAGGACTTTGTCAAAGTGTGGTTTTATTTCACGGAGCAAAACTTTATCTTGAGGTCTGCTCGGACCGGCAAGCGTTGGTTCAATTTGGCTCATATCGATTTCCACAATATCGGTGTATTCTGGGGTGGGTGAGTCATCGTATCTGAAAAGACCTTGTTCTTTAGCATAAACTTCGACTATCTTAGCGATGTTTTCTCTTCCTGTTAACTTTAGATAGTTGATTGTCTCATTATCTATTGGGAAGAAGCCGCATGTTGCGCCATATTCAGGAGCCATATTTGCGATAGTTGCTCTGTCAGCAACGGAAAGTTTAGATACACCTGGTCCAAAATATTCAACGAACTTTTCGACGACTCCTTTTTTGCGAAGTATGTTTGTAATTGTAAGGACGAGGTCGGTTGCGGTCGCTCCTTCGGGGAGCTCACCTGTTAACTTAACTCCGATGACTTCGGGGATTGTGATGTAGTAGGGTTGTCCGAGCATGACAGCTTCAGCTTCAATTCCGCCGACACCCCATCCGAGAACACCGATCCCATTTATCATCGTTGTATGCGAATCCGTTCCAACAAGCGTATCGGGGAAGGCAAATCCGTTTTCAACTTGAACAACTTTTGAGAGATATTCAAGGTTTACTTGGTGAATGATACCAGTTCCCGGGGGAACGACTCTGAAGTTTTTAAACGATTTTTGAGCCCACTTTAAAAGCAGATATCTTTCTCGATTAAGTTCAAATTCTTTTTTTACATTCCAATCAAATGCATAAGATGTTCCAAAATATTCAACTTGGACTGAATGATCGATTACAAGGTCAACAGGTTTAAGTGGGTTTATAATTTCTGGATTTTTTCCAAGTTGTTTTACAGCGTCGCGCATCGCTGCAAGGTCAACAACGCAAGGCACACCTGTGAAGTCTTGGAGAAGAACTCTTGCGGGCATATATGGAATCTCTCGCAGTGGTGGTTTAGGTTGCCATGAGGCAATCGCTTTTACATCTTCTTCTGTGACGAGATAGCCGTCACAGTTTCGAAGCATATTTTCAAGAAGAATTCGTATTGAGTATGGAAGCCTTGAAATGTTTGTGAATCCTTGTTCTTCAAGCCAAGGTAATTTGAAAATTTTGAGTTTTTTTCTGCCAACGGTGATTGTTGAAATTGCTTCTTTAAAGGGATGTGCATTTTGGGTCATAATAGGGTTTGAATTTTGTTTTTCTACTATGGTAAGTTAAACAAAAGGTTAAAAAATTTCAAACAAAGATATTATAGCTTGATTTTTAAAACTTCTGGATTTACAACGTTTGCTGGTATTTTTCCTGTCAAGACTTTAACGATATTCTCTGCGGCAACTATAGCCATTTTTGTTCTTGCTTCAAATGTTGCGCTTCCGATGTGTGGTGTTAAAACGACATTTTCAAGTTTAAGCAATTCATCGGGGACAAATGGTTCCTGCTCAAAGACATCAAGTCCAGCACCCGCAATTTTTTTATTTTTAAGCGCTTTTATCAAGGCTTTTTCATCAATGACTTCTCCTCGGGACGTATTTATAAGGTATGCAGTTTTTTTCATAAGCTTTAACTCTCTTTCACCAATTAAATGTCGTGTTTTTGGCGTTAGGGGAACGTGAATTGTGATTACGTCGGAATTTTTAAGCAATGTGTCGAGGGATACTTTTTTAGCGCCGACTTCTTCTTCCAAAGTTTCATTTTTATTTAGGTTAAAGTAGAGAACTTTCATCTTAAAACCTTTTGCTCTCAATCCGACGGCGGTTCCAATTCTGCCTGCGCCAATTATTCCAAGAGTTTTGCCGGCGAGCTCTGTTCCAAGCAAAAGCATTGGAGCCCATCCTTTAAATTTTTTCTTTCTGACAAATTTATCAGCTTCAATTATCCTTCTTGTCACCGCAAGAATAAGAGCCCATGTAAGATCCGCAGTTGCGTCTGTTAGAACTCCGGGTGTATTTGTCACGACTATTCCGCGTTTGGTCGCCTCATCAATGTCGATGTTGTTAAATCCGACTGCATAATTTGAAATAACTTTACATTTATCCATGTTTGCGATAACCTCTGCATCTACTTTGTCGTTCAAAAGGCAAAGCAAGGCGTCGACGCCGCGAACTTTTTTGACAAGTTCATCGTGGGTCAAATTCCTATCCTTTGTATTAACTATCACATTTTTAAAATTTTTTCGCAGGATTTGAAGCCCTGCTTCAGGGATTTGCCTTGTGACGAGTATTGTGTAATCTTTTTTCATAAGGCTATATGAATTTGTTTTTACATGTAGATTGTGTTATGATTTTTGAAATTTTTGTTTAAACTCTTCAGCAAATGCATTTAAAGTGGGTTCATCGAAAAGGCAGAATCTTATCTCTTCTATGCTTGTGTGGGGGTTTTCCTCAAGGAATTTCACCGCAGTTTCAATTAGTATCTTTGCACACCTTTCTTTTGGAAATCCAAATATGCCAGCACTTATCGCTGGGAATGAGATTGATTTTAATTTTCTTTCATCCGCTATTTTTAAACTTGATAAAACGGCACTTTGCAATTTTTCATCTTCTTGACTTTCTCCGCCCCTCCAAACGGGTCCGACCGCGTGGATGACAAATTTTGCTGGCAATTTTCCAGCACCTGTGATCGCTGCGCTTCCTGTTGGAACATATCCAATTTTATCGCTTTCCTCTTGGATTTCATATCCACCTTTTCGGACAATTGCACCTGCGACGCCACCGCCATGTTTAAGATATTCATTTGCTGCATTTACAATTGCATCAACATTTTCTTCTGTTATATCACCGTGAACTATTCGAATAATTTTATCCCGAATTTTTGCTTCGTATAAAACTTTATTTGGCATTTTTAATCCTTGGTTTTATTTTAACTTTTGAAACGAAGGGATTTCCCCGAATAAAAAATCTCCATTTTTTATCTGTCCCCATGCTTATTCCTACTCGTTGGCTTCGGCCGATTTTAAATTGCGTCTCAACACCTGGATTGACTATGAAGATTTCATCGCCAAGCAATGATACTCCGTTTAAACTTTTATCAATTTTAAACGCTTGGCAAAACTTTGCAGGTCCATTTGTTAAGTTGTAAATGTCATCCATCTTGCGAAATTTTTTCATTAACTCAATCCCTTCAACCGGCTCAACTGCTCTAATTAAAACAGCCGCGGGAAAACCTTCTCTTTCAGTTACAACATTAAAACAGTAATGCATTCCATATGTGAAATAAACATAGGCATGCCCGCCAGGAAGATACATTATTTTATTTCTTGTTGTCATTCCACCGTAAGCGTGGCATGCGGGATCATTTTCACCTATGTAAGCTTCGGTTTCAACGATTCGTCCAGCGAGGATTTTACCGTTAAATTTTCTGACAATTATTTTGCCAAGTAGTTCACGGGCAACTTTAAGTGTAGGTTGAAGGTAAAATTTTTGATCTAATTTTTTGTGGTCAAGTGAGAACTTATTAAGCTTAAATTTCATTTCATCTGCTTGAAGATTGAAATTCTTTTATTATTCTCTCAATTTCTTCTTCTGTGATCCCGGTGCCATAAATTTTCTTATCCCTGTAGCTTGATGTGTGATAAGACTTTTGTTCAGGGCTTACTGGTTGATTTCCGGCTTTTAAGCGTATTCTTTCTTCAATTTCTTCGATTATACTTTTTGCTTCTCTTTTTAAAGTCGTGGACAAAAACCTTTTAGAGTCTTGAGGTTGAATTTTGTTTCCCTCAATATCATGGATTGGGAGCAGTTCGTAAGCGAGTCGTTTTATCTGGATCAAATGTTTTGCTGTGACATTTTCTGAAATGATTGAATGTCCAAGTGTTCCGGGTCCAAGCGTCATAGATGGATCAAGCCCCGTGGTGTATCCAACAGCGCCGAGTGCTGCAACAGTGTTGACGAGAACTCTGAAAGCTGGTTTTTCGAGCGCGAACTTTACAATTATATCGGGGTCGCTTGAGTGTATAACCATTGTGTGTCCAAGTCCGCCGAACTCAAGGAGTTCAATGCATTTATGGCAACCTTCCCTCCAGCCATCAACGGTGTAAAAAGCGAGAATTGGGGAAAGTTTTTCAACGGATAGAGGATATTGTTTGCCAACGCCTTCAAGTTCGGCTATCAGCACGGTTGTTTGTTCAGGGACGGAGAAACCCGCTTTTTGAGCTATATATGCAGCTGGCTTTCCAACTATTTCAGGGTTTATTCCACCTTGTGATGTTAGTATAATTTTTTCAAGTTTTGCTTTTTCATCTGGATTGCAGAAGTGTGCACCTCGTCTTTTGAATTCATAAATTACTTGTTCTCTTATTGGGGAGTCGCATACGACGGCATTTTCAGCGGAGCAAAGGGTTCCATAGTCGAATGTTTTTCCAAAGACGATATCAGCAACTGCTTTCTTTATGTTTGCGGTTCTTTCGATGAAAGCTGGAACATTTCCCGAGCCAACACCATAGGCTGGTTTTCCAATACTATATACCATTTTGACCATTTGAGTACTTCCGGTTGCAAGTATAAGTGAAACATCGCGGTGTTTAAGGAGTTCCATTGTTCCTTCAATTGTAACTTCGGTCAAGCATTGAAATAAATTTCTTGGTGCGCCAGCTTTTTCAGCTGCGGTTTGCATTATTTGGATTGCTTCGTAAGTGCATTTTACAGCTCTCGGGTGCGGGCTTACGACAAGAGCATTTCTGGTCTTGGCTGAGATAAGGGCTTTAAACATCGCAGTGGAGGTTGGATTTGTCGTCGGGATAAGTGCAGCTATCACACCCATCGGCTCGGCGATTTCAACGACTCGTTTTAATTTATCGTAGTTTATAACGCCGACGGTTTTTAAATCTTTTATTGATTCATATGTAAATTTCGTTGCAAATTCATTTTTTAGTTTTTTATCCTCCCATTTCCCAATTCCTGTCTCTTCAACTGCAAGTTTTGCAAGCCTTTCCGATGCTTCAAATCCAGCCTCAAACATTGCTTTGACGATTTTATCAACTTGTTCTTGGGGATAATTTTTATACTCAAGGAATGCGTCTTTTGCCTTGGCGATAAGCTCACGGGCTTGCTGAATTGAGAGCAAATCTTTATCTTTGAGTTCAAGTGGCATAAGATTTTTTTAATTGTTTTTTATTCCATTAGGATTGACGCCGGATGCCATAAGCTCAGTCCGCTTTTCTCATCGTAGACTCTTTCAAGTGGTTCCCCTTCAAATTCTTCTATTATCAGTTCACATGCAAAAATTTCGGTTCCCATCATTAAATGTCCACCAAAGCATTTTCCAAAGTTATCGGCAAGTGCTATGTGGCAATGAACAAACGGTTGTCCATTTAACATGCTCACATTTCCAATACAACTTACAATTTCCATTTCTTGGTCGAGTTCAAGGTTATGATACTTTTTTTCTACTTGGTCGTAAAAGGCGATCACTGCTTTTTTAACTGCTCCTATTGCGGTTATTTTGCCAATCTTTATATTTTCTTCTTTACAAATTCTGGTGATGCTTTCGAGAAGGTCAGCTCCTTCGGGAAGGCGACCTATATAAGTTCTGCGGAGCGCATATTGTTTTCTTGACATTAAAGTTTCCCTTTTTAGTTATCAAATAGACCCGGTTGTTTTTCGGATTTTGTTTTTATGAAGCCAAAGTGTTTGTAGGCGAGTTCTGTTGCGACTCTTCCTCTTGGTGTTCTTTTGATAAATCCTTCTTGAATTAAATATGGTTCATAGACTTCCTCTATTGTTCCTTCTTCTTCTCCAACGGCGATGGCGATTGTTCCAATTCCAACGGGACCACCGTTATATTTTTCAATTATTGTAAGGAGAATTCGTTTGTCCATATCATCAAGACCATGTTCATCGACATCAAGCGCTTTAAGAGCATATTCAGCAACTTCTTTCGTTATAACTCCTGCATATTCGGCAAGTTTTTCATCAGCTTGAGCGAAGTCCCTTGCTCTTTTCAGCAGTCTATTTGCGATTCGTGGTGTTCCTCTCGATCTTCGTGCGATTTCATATGCTCCATCTTCCGTTATCTGAATTTGTAAAATTTTCGCTGAGCGTTTTATAATCCGACATAATTCTTCAGGGGTATAATAGTCAAGGCGTGCGCTTATCCCAAAGCGAGCTCTTAAAGGGGCTGTGAGCAGTCCTGCTCTTGTC
>JBKBWH010000090.1:0-7287 GCA_046289115.1 Candidatus Kryptonium sp. | reverse complement strand
TATGTAAACATTTACACAAGCTATGTCAACTAAATCCACACAAACATCATTTCTTATCATCCTGGATGCATAATAAATCGGTCTGTCATCCATTGATTTCGCAAATTTTACCATCTCCGCAACATATTTCTTTGCCTCCTCATCCGCGGAATCAAATTCATTTCCAATTCCCCATGCTAAAATACTTGGATGATTTTTGTCTCTATTGATCATCTCTGAAATATAATCCTTAGCTAACGAGATAAATCTTTCAGTCGTTAAAATATCCACTGGAACATTCCAAACAGGTATCTCCTCAAGAACCAAAAGCCCATATCTATCGCACAAGTTTAAGACATATGGATGCGCTGGGTAATGCCCAAGCCGAATTGCATTAGCACCCATATTTTTTATCAAAACTATGTCTCTCTCCATTTCCTCATAAGTTAAAGCATTTCCAAACTTTGGATGGTCTTCGTGCCTTGAAACCCCTCGCAAAATAATCCTCCTACCGTTCAAATAAATATCCCCACCGTTGATTTTCAACTCCCTAAATCCAGTGACAACGATAAATTCATCAACAACCCTACCAAGATTTGTAACAACTAACTTTAGGATGTAAAGCGACGGTGATTCCGGAGACCATAGCTTTGGATTAAGGATTGTAAATGGAATTTTTATCTTTAAGCTTCTGAAATCATCGATAAAAAATCTAAATGGAGCAGTCTCAGTGACAGAAGATCCATCCAACTTTTCGAATATCTGAAGCTTGACATCAAAATTTTTGTTCTCAAAAAATTTCGAAACCTCACCCGAAGAAAAATAAGCCTCAATTTCTCCGTTCAAAACTGAGAAATTTGAAGAAAATGAATATTTAACATAGACATCATCAACCCAAACCTTGGGAGTTACAAGAATATAGATATCCCTGTAAATCCCTCCATAATTTCTCCACGCCCAAACCTGATGTCGCAATGGTATCGTTGTCCTTGAATTAAGCTCATTGCTAACCCGAATCTCAATAGTATTTTCCCCAGCATTTAACACCCTATCAGGAATTCGAACAACGAAAGAAGTGTAGCCACCGGAATGTCTCGCAATGAATTGACCATTAATAAAAATTTGGCATTCGTAGTTTATGCCATATGCGACGAGAAATATAGTTTTATTGTTAACTAATGTATCACCAAGATTAAAACTTTTCCTAAATGTCACCTTTCCTGTGAAATCATAAGCGGAGGGAACCAATACCTCAAACCATTTTTTATCCCCCTGAATTCTTGCGAGCCATTTTCCCGATAAATCAATTTTAAATCTTGTATTTGTGTCCTGAAACATCCCAGCATCAATTCCTACAAGCGTCGGATTACCGTTGATTAAAAATTTTTGGGCATTGGATTGAAATGCATTTAAATTATAACTTAAAAAGCACAGAAGGAACAAAATAAACCAGCTTTTTCTCACACCCGCTCTCAAAATTTTGTTATGCCAACCAATAGGTTCTTCTATTGACACTTCCGTTTTTACATTACCTTTATTTTTTATTCCACTTCGAATCTTGTCAACTCACGAAAAGCTATAAATCTTTCCTGTATTTTATCCCAGGACAAATTTTTAATTTTGTTAATTCCAAAATCCTCGACGCAAAATGAAGCAATTGTGCTTCCATAAATCACAGCCCTTCTCAAATTTTCCTCCGAAATATCATCGGTTTTTGCAATCCATCCAGCAAAACCTCCAGCAAATGAATCACCCGCACCTGTCGGATCCTGAATGGACTCAATTGGATAAGCAGGAGCTGTAAAGATCGTGCTATCAATAATCAAAACAGCACCGTGCTCCCCTTTTTTAATTATCACAACATCGGGACCAAGTTTAAGGATCTTTTTCCCTGCTTTTATCAAATTTGGTTCCATTGCAATTTGCCTGGCTTCAGCATCGTTTACGATCAAAACATTGACATATTTTAATGTCTCAAGAAGTTCATCATACTTTCGCTCTATCCAAAAATTCATTGTATCTGCAATGACAAGCTTGGGGTTCTCCACCTGCTTGAGAACCTTCATTTGAAGGACAGGATCAATATTACCAAGGCAAACATACTTGCTCGATTTAAACTCATCAGGTATCATAGGGTTAAAATCAGAAAAGACATTTAAATGGGTGAATAAGGTTTCTCGTGTATTCATATCATAATGATACCTTCCACCCCATCTAAATGTTTTCCCACCATCCACAATTTGAAGTCCCTTCAAATTAACACCTCTGTTTTGCAAATCTTCAATCACATCTTTCGGGAAATCATCACCTACAACTCCAACAAGCCCAATTGATTTGGTGAAATAACTCGCTGAAATTGAAATATAGAGTGCCGAACCTCCTGGGGTTTCAGATGCTTTCGCAAATGGTGTCTCAATTGTATCAAGCGCTATCGATCCAACGACAAGCAAATTCAAGTTAAACTCTCCTTATTTCTTCTTATCGCTCGCTTCAACAAATGGTCTTATAAGCTCAATTGGGATTGGGAAAATTGTCGTTGAGTTCCTTTCAGACGCAACTTCGGATAATGTTTGCAAAAATCTTAACTGAATAGCAGTCGGATACTGTCCTATTATCTGAGCTGCCTCAGCAAGTCGTTGTGCTGCCTGATATTCTCCTTCAGCGTTGATAACCTTAGCTCTTCTCTCTCTTTCTGCCTCAGCTTGTCTTGCCATAGCTCTCTGCATTTCAACTGGAAGATCGACATGTTTGATTTCAACCATTGAAACTTTAATTCCCCACGGGTCAGTATGTGCATCAATTATCTGTTGAAGCTTTTGATTGATCATCTCCCTTTCGGCAAGAATTTCATCAAGCTCGCTTTGCCCTATGACGCTTCTAAGGGTGGTTTGCGATAACTGTGATGTAGCGTATAAATAATCTTCAACCTCAACAATCGCCCTCTCAGGGTCAACAACTCTAAAATAAACCACTGCATTAACTTTAATCGATACATTATCCCTCGTTATAATATCCTGGGGCGGAACATCAAGGACAACAGTTCTTAAACTTACTTTGACCATTTTATCAACTATCGGAATCAAAAGTATAAGACCCGGTCCCTTCGCACCGAGTAATCTACCAAGTCGGAAAATAACGCCTCTCTCATATTCACGCAGTACCCTTATAGCGCTTGAGAGTATGATTATCAAAAAAACGAGAACTACAGTTAAAAGTGATATTGTCATGGCTTATCCTCCAAATTTTAATTTTACTCTTTCTTGTTAGCTTTTGCAACCCTTAATGTCAACCCCTCAATACCCTTTACAACTATCTCATCGTTAGGATTGATTTTATCTTGACTTATCGCTCTCCATATTTCCCCATGCACCCTTACCTGACCCGTTGCCCAGCCGTCTTTTGATGGGCTGAATTGAGTGAGGGCTATGCCAACCTCACCTATCAATCCCTCTTTTCCGGTGGTTGGCTTCCTGCGCTGCGCCTTTAGAGCCATCCCTATCGCAAAAAGGAAAAACAAAACTGTTAATGCGACCGCGGTTATTATAACGGTCAAAGAGATTTGCATAAGTTCAAATGGTGAATTTATTAACATTATTGAACCGAGCAATAGTGAGATTGCGCCACCAATTGTTAAAAGCCCGTGACTTACAATCTTAATTTCAAGTAGCAACAAAATTATGCCAAGTATTATCAAGGCAAGACCCGCATAATTTATGGGCAACGCTTGCAACGAATAAAACGCAAGTATCAAGCAAATCGCACCAATCACCCCAGGGAAAATTGAACCCGGGTTGTAAAGCTCAAATAAAATTCCATAAATTCCAAGCAAAAGCAAAATATAAGCGATATTGGGATCACTTATCAACGCAAGGAGGCGTTCGCGCCAGTTCATCTCCACAAACTTTACAGCTGCATCTTTCGTCTTCAAAACTTTTTCCCTCGAATCAACTTTAACAACCCTCCCATCAATCTTATCAAGCAAATCATTTAAATCCCTGGCGATCAAATCAATCACGCTATCCTTTAACGCCTCCGTCTCCGTTGAAGAAATGCTTTCGCGCACCGCTCTCTCAGCCCATTTCACATTCCTGTTTCTCTTTTCAGCGATCGTCCTAACGAAAGCAGCTGCATCATTTGTTATTTTTTGTTCCATTACTCTTGCTGTGTCCCCCATGCCACCTATCCCAACAGGATGAGCAGCACCAATATTTGTTCCAGGAGCCATAACCGCAATATGAGCCGAAAGAGTTATAAAGACACCTGCAGAACCCGCACGCGCACCGGATGGATAAACGAAAACAACAACCGGGATCTCAGCCCCAAGAATTGCCTTTACAATGGTTCGAGTTGACTCAAGAAGACCCCCTGGAGTGTCAAGCTCTATAATAAGGCACTCAGCACCTTCCTCCGTTGCCTTTCTTATTGAACTTGAAATATACTCGGCGGTTGCAGGATTTATTGTTCCATCAATTTTTATCACATAAACAAAATTATCCGCAAACGCTTGACTTGATGCCAAAATCAAAAGTAAAATTAACTTTCTCATCTCAAGAAATAGTTTTATTTGCTCTCCAATTTCAATTTTACGAAAAAACTTGCTTTGTTGCAAGAAAACCAAAATTTAAATATATTTTTACCTCGAAAGATAAGCAAAATTTAGAACGCAATAAAATGTCACATCAAACTTGGATTGAAATATCTATATTAGATCTCCCTGAAGACATAAAAGATGAAATCATTTACCTTGCTAATGAACTTGGAAGTGTTGGTTGCTGGGAAGATGAGAACTTGCTTAAATGTTATTTCAAAAAAGAAAATTGGGGCGAAAAACAAAAAAATCAACTCCTGAATTTTATTCAAAACTTGCACGGAGAAAATGCAAGGATAAAAATTTCAATAGAGGAAATTTCAGATAAAGATTGGAACAAAATATGGGAACAAACCATTGAACCAATTGAAGTCGGTGAAAAATTTGTTATAAAACCAACATGGAAACAATATCACAAACCAAATAAAATAATCATTCAAATTGACCCCAAGATGGCATTTGGAACCGGACATCACGAGACAACTCGACTGATGCTTAGAGCCATTGAAAAATATCTCTATCCAAAATGTAAAGTTCTTGATGTTGGAACTGGTTCAGGGATACTTTCAATAGCCGCAATTAAACTTGGTGCCGAAATATCCATAGGGGTTGATAATGACCATTGGGCTTATGAAAACGCTATAGAAAACGCTGAAATTAACAATGTGAAGGACAAATTTAAAATTATACTTGGAACAGTTGATGATGTTAGCGAAACAAATTTCGACTTCGTCCTCGCAAATATCAACAAAAATGCGATAATTAAAATGCTGCCAAAATTTTACGATAAATTGAAAGAAAGAGGAATTCTGATAACCTCGGGATATCTTGACATAGATCAAGGGACAATTGAAGAACATTTGTGGATTTATAATCTTGAGATAATCGATGTTTTAAAAGAAAATGAATGGATCGCAATTGTCTCAAAGAAATGAACCAGTAAAAATTGCATCAATTGATCTTGGAACAAATACTGCTCTTCTTTTAATCGCAAGGGTTGAAAAAGACAAAGTGATTCCATTACACAACGCTCAAATAATATTGGGACTCGGGAGAAACATTGACGCAAGCGGTTTAATCCAAAGAGAAACTTTTGATAGAGTTTTGCACGCTATCGTTGAATTTAAAACAACAGCGGAAAATTTTAATGTTGACAAAATTATAGCAATTGGAACGAGCGCACTAAGGAACGCAAAAAATAGAGATGAACTTATTGAATTTATATATCAAAAAACTGGAATTAAGATCAAGGTTATATCTGGCGAAGAAGAGGCGAGATTAACCTATCTTGGGGCTGTAAGCGGTCTTGATCATAAAATTTTGAACTCAAAAATAACCGTAATCGACATAGGCGGGGGCAGCACCGAGATAATAAATGGAATCGGCTTCAAAATAAAAAATCTTGCGTCGCTTAACATCGGGACGGTGCGAATAACAGAAAAATTTTTAAAACATTCCCCACCCCTTGGAAAAGAAATAAAAGACGCGCAAGATTTCATAAATGATGAATTTGAAAAAATCGTTGATAAATTTGACCTCAATGATTCAATACTTGTCGGGGTCGCTGCAACGGTTACAACGCTTGCAGCTTACGATTTAAAGCTCGAAACATACGATGGGGAAAAAGTTAACATGCATGAAATACATTTTGAGACGATCGATGAAATTTACAATAAATTCAAAAAACTTAGCATTGATGAGATTAAAAAGATTCCCCAAATTTCCAAAGGAAGGGAAGATGTTATATTTGCTGGTATTTTAATCCTTCGTGACTTTATGAGGAAATTTAAATTTGATCAAATAATCGCAAGCGATAGAGGCGTAAGATATGGAGCTATACTTGACCTTCAGCAATCAAACTTTTTATAACCCCCAACTTCATCAACCTAAAACCAAGACCATACAAAAAATTATTAAGGATTGCCCAATAAACTTCTCATCATCAACGGTAAGAACTTTAAGTCATATTCCCTGCAATTGTTCCTTCCTCTTTTGATACGGGGAAAAGCACATCAAACTTTGAACCCTTTCCAGGTGTACTTGATACGGTTATATAGCCACCATGATTTTTTACAATCCCCTGAACCATTGACAAACCAAGCCCACTTTTACCTGATGCTCTTTTCGTTGTGAAGAAAGGCTCAAAAATTCGGCTTAAAATTTCTTCCGACATGCCAATACCTGTATCTGCAATGGAAACATACACATATTCACCAGCGGTGAACTCCGGATCATTTATGCTCTTTTGATCAAACCATCTATATCCGGTTTCTATATATAAAATTCCACCGTTTTCCATTGCTTCAATTCCATTTTGAATTATATTGTAAAAAACTTGAATTATTTGCTCATGATCGCCAAGGATTTCTGGTATCCGAGGTTCAAATTCCGTTTTAAAAGTGATTTTTTCAACATGGCTAAACCTTTGAAGCACCTCAATAATTAGCTCGTTGATATTGAGGCTTGAAATTTTTAATTTACCACCCCTTGCGTAAGCAATTAACTTTTTAACAAGATCAGCCCCTCTTAATGTTGCCTTTTCAATTATATCAGCCCAATGATAAACCTTATCCCCCTCTGAAAATTTCATTTTTATAAGTTGAGCAGAACCAAGAATTCCAGCAAATATATTGTTAAACTCGTGCGCCATACCACCTGCTATTTGCACAAGCCCACGCAGTTTATCCGCCTCATAAATCTTATCTCTCATCCTTAAGTAA
>JBKBWH010000008.1:0-21019 GCA_046289115.1 Candidatus Kryptonium sp. | reverse complement strand
CTCCAGATGATACGCTTTGGGTTGATGTTTATCCGGGAGATGTTGATTTTGAACTTTATGAGGATGATGGCAAGACTCTTGGGTATGAGAAGGGAGAATTTTCAATAACTCAAATTAAGTGTAGAAAATATGAGAGCGAAATTAAGTTTCATATAAGTGGGGCAAGTGGAAACTTCGTGGGTCAAGTTGATAAAAGATGTTGGATTTTGAAGTTTAATCTTATTGAGGTTTTTGATTCAATTAAAGTAAATGGCATCAGGGTTAAGGTTGTTGACGATTCTTTGAAATTTTTAAGTGACTCAATCTCAGTTTGGTTTGACTCAAACAGAAAAATTGTTTATGTGAAGTTGTGTTCTGATATTTCAGCATTAGTTGAAGTTAATATATATGGTGCTGAAATTGTCGTGGGTGTGGGAAATTTTAAAGATGCGGAATTTGGACTTGAGCTTTATCAGAACTATCCAAATCCTTTTAATCCGGAGACGATTATAGAATTTGAGATCCCACATAGTGCGAAGGTTAAGCTTTTGGTTCACGATTTACTTGGTCGCGTTGTTCGAAATTTTGAACTTGGTGAAATGTCGGCTGGAAGACATAGAATAAAATTTTGTTCTCACGGGATGCCATCGGGAATGTACTTCTATACGCTCCAAGCGGGGGAATTTTTTGAGACGAGAAAGATGATAATTTTAAAATAAGATTAAACGCGGTGAGTGGTGTTTAGAGTCAAAGTAATGAATATTCAGGAGTTAGACATAGGTCTTAATTTGAACTTTAACAAAATTTGGTGCTAAATTAGGTCAGGAACGAAAAATATTAAAAAATGATTACATTTTTTAGAACGATAAAATTAAGGAGGCGTTCAAAAGATGAGGCGCGTTTTAATTTACTTGGTTTTGGTTTTAACCTCGGTGGGATTTGCTCAGCAAGGTCCGTTTGGGAAAAATAAAGTTCAGTATAAAGATTTCGCGTGGTATTTTATACGAACTGACCATTTTGATATCTATTTTACTGATGGCGGATATGAGCTCGCTGAGTACACTGCAAAGGTAGCGGAGGATGCTTATACTAAAATAAGTAAATTGCTCAGGTACGAAGTCATTAATCGTATTCCGATAGTTGTTTATAATTCTCATAATGACTTTCAGCAGACAAATGTAGTAGCTGAATATCTTGAAGAGGGAATCGGCGGGGTGACGGAGTTATTCAAAAACAGGGTTGTTGTTCCATTTGAAGGTTCGTATAGACAATTTCGGCATGTGATACATCATGAGCTTGTCCATGCTGTGATGAATGATATGTTTTATGGTGGTTCATTGCAATCTGCTTTGATAAATAATATTCAGCTTCAGTTGCCGATGTGGATAGTTGAGGGCTTGCCGGAGTTTTCTGCGTTGAGATGGGATGTCAATTCAGATATGTTTATGCGCGATGCAACTGTGAGTGGTTATCTTCCGCCGATAGACTACCTTGATGGCTATTTTGCCTATAGAGGTGGTCAATCTGTTTTTTGGTATATTTCGAGAAAGTATGGGGATGAGAAAATTGGCGAGATTATAAATAGAATTAGGGGTTTAAGAAGCGTTGAAGCTGGTATAAAAAGTTCGCTTGGCATATCTTTGAGGGATCTCTCAGATCGATGGGTAAAGGAGCAGAAAAAATTATATTGGGCTGACTTTTCAAAACGAGAAGCCCCTGATGAATTTGCTAAACGATTGACAGATCACAGGAAAAAAGGTAATTTTTATAACACAAGCCCCGCAATTTCTCCTACGGGTGATAGGATTGCCTTTATCTCCGATAGAGATGATTATTTCGATGTTTTTATAATGTCCGCAATTGATGGAAGAATAATAAAAAAGATCGTAAAAGGAAACAGAACAAAAAATTTTGAAGAGCTCCATCTATTAACACCTGGGTTGACATGGTCTCCCGATGGAAGTAAAATAGCCCTTGCTGTTAAAAGTGGCGATCGCGATGCGATTTTTATAATTGATGTTAAAACTGGAAAACAGCAAAAAATAACATTTGACCTTGAAGGTATTTTCTCTGTCGATTGGTCAAGAGATGGAACAAGGCTTGCCTTTGTGGGTTTGAAACATGGACAATCGGATATTTATGTTTATGACCTTTTAAACAAAACGCTCGTTAATCTAACTGATGATATTTTCAGCGATGCTGATCCGACTTGGTCCCCTGATGGTAAATTAATTTATTTCTCATCCGATAGGAAGGATTTTGTTTCAAGAGATATGATACCGCAGGATTTCAAGATGTATAATTTTGATGCTGATCAATATGACATTTATTCGGTTAATCTTGAAACTCGTGAAATTGAGCGAATTACACACACCGATTATTGGGATGAGACATCTCCCGTGGTTTCTCCAGACGGTAAAAAGATTTTGTTTATCTCTGATAGGAATGGAATTAACAATATATACGAGAAAGACCTTGTAACGGGGATTGAAAGACCGTTGACGAATTCTTTAAGCGGTATTTATCAGTTATCAATCACATACGATGGTTCGAAGCTTGCGTTTGCATCTTTTTACAACGGTGGTTTTGATATTTTCCTTTTGCGTCAGCCGTTTGAGAGGGATTTGAAGGTTCAGGAACTTGAACCGACAATTTTCGTCACGGAATTTTTGAAAGAGAAGGAAAAAGAGCTCGCAAAAGCCCAAAGGGAAAATCTCATGGATGAATCTTCAAGCAAATCTGATACATCTTCACTTCAACCTTATGGAAGCGACATAAAAATCAATCTCCGAAGCTATATCTTTGCTGACATATTTAGACAAGATAGTTTAGCGATGTCAATTAAACCGCACGCTGATTCTCTGAGACCGCCGGACAATCTTGATGAATCGGGTCGTTATAAAGTTTACAGATATAAAGTTAATTTTACGCCGGATTTAATTTATACAAATGCCAGTTACAGCACTTTTTATGGTGTTTTGGGTGAGGCATTTATGATGTTTAGTGATATGCTTGGGAATCATCAAATTTATTTAATAACCAGCCTTGTGTTTGACCTTAAAAACAGCGATTACGCATTTGCTTACTTCTACCTTCCGAAAAGAATTAATTGGGGCATTGAAGCTTTTCACATAGCGAGATTCTTTGGGGTAGGAGATCAATACTATCCACTTTATTACAGATATAGGTTATATGGTGGGACATTGATGGGTTCTTATCCGATTGATAAATTCAGAAGGATTGATTTTGGGCTTGGTTATTACAATGTAGTTGGTGAATATATTGATTTTCCTGAGATAGGGGAACGCTCAACCATTTTGATGCCATCACTGACTTATGTTCATGATAATTCCTTATGGCGTTATATTTTTCCATCTAACGGCGAGAGATATTATCTTTCTTTCTACGCAAGCCCGAAGCTTGGGGCGAATGGAATTCAATTTTTAACTGGAATCTTTGACTATAGAAAATATTTCAAATTATGGACTGATTACAGCTTTGCTTTTAGGTTTACTGCTGGCGGAAGCACCGGGCAAAACAGACAGCGATTTATGCTTGGTGGAGTTGATGCTTGGATAAATTGGGCGATCAAAAATGATTATATTCCGATAGAAAATACCGCCGACTTTTTCTTCTTCGAAGCTATAAGTGGTCCAATTGTTCCTCTTCGTGGTTATGTTTATAATGAGCAAAGCGGTTCTAAGTTTGCGCTTATGAATCTTGAGTTCAGGTTTCCGTTAATAAGATATTTCATTGGGGGTGCTTTGCCACTTGCATTTAGAAATATAATGGGGGTTATTTTCGTTGATGCAGGTTCCGCTTGGGATTCGTGGAGATCGTGGCGCGCTTTTTATGAGCCGGATCCATTTACAGGCACTGTGACAAAGGACCTCCTGATTGGGACGGGATATGGTTTCAGAATTTATCTGTTTGGATTGCTTTTGCGCATTGATATCGCCTGGAGATTTAATTGGGGTTCGTTTTCAAAACCAGTTTACTACTTCTCCTTTGGTCCAGATTATTGATGATATTGTTAAACAAGTTCGCTTAAACATAAAATCTATGGAGGTGGCGAAGTATGAAGCACCTAAAAGCGCGCATAATTATACTTATTATCCTTCCCGCAATTCTTTTAGCGCAATCCCTGAAAGAAGATTTAGATGAGTTTGATAAATGTTGTCGTAATGTGCGAGGGTATGCTGGAGCTTTAAAAGCTGAGGTTGAAAGGGAAAACATGGTTATTCCAGATGTTGCTAAAAAATATGTTGAAAAAATCGGCGAATGCCTTACGGATGTTAAGGAATCGTACACCAGATTAAAAAAATCGCTGAGCCAGAAACAGCTTGAAGTGGTTAAGGGAAATATTGAATATCTTGGCGAATATTGTAAAAGGGCAGACTTACATTACAAGAATTTAAAGGATGAGCTCGAAAAGCCAAATCCGAGACCAGAAAGAGTTAGAGAGTTTGCAATTGCAATTTATAATGAACTTAGAAAAGCATCCCAGGAAATAAGGTTGGTGCGAGAAAAGCTTGGTGTGAAATGATCTTGGCAAAGCAATTGAAAAACTTTTTACAAGTGAAGATTTGAAAGATATTGAAGTTGACTTTTAAATTTAAAGGTTTTATATTCACTTTGGAAATTTAAACTTGAGAAGGTTCTATGAAGGAGATAATAACTAAAGCGATAAAAAAGGTTACGCTTGAGATTATTTATGAAGTTGTGGATGAAAGAACGAAAAGTATACTTGAAGTTGTGAATGAGATAAAGCGAAGGCAGGAGGAGGATTTTAGGTATCTCAATAATAAGATAGATACACAGATAAATCAATTGAGGCAGGAGATAGGACAACTAAGGCAGGAAATTAACCAACTCAATCAAAAGATAGATAATCAAATAACTCAACTAAATCAAAAGATAGATGCTCAAATAGCTCAACTTAATCAAAAAATAGATTCTCAAATAGCCCAGCTTAATCAGCGGATAGATACCGTCATTCAGCTTCTCATTGATTTAAAGAAATAAGGGGTCAAAATGAAACTTAAGTTCTTTCTTTTTTCAATTTTTTCAGCTTCCTTTTTGTTTTCGCAATCTGTTATAAATCGCAATCCAAATGTAGTTGAAATAATTCAGAAAATTTCTTCCGATAGCATCAGGAGAAACATTGAAAAGCTTGTAAGTTTTCATACTCGTCATTCCCTTTCCGATACAATCAGCCCAACTCGCGGTATTGGTGCAGCTCGAAGATGGATTAAGTCAGAGCTTGAAAGATATGGCAGAGAAAGCGGTGGAAGGTTGAAGGTTGAATTTGACGAGTTTATAGCCCCAGCTGGTCCAAGGGTCCCAAAGCCAACCAAAATGTTAAATGTTGTTGCAACACTTCCGGGGAAAATTTACAAGGATAAAGTTTATATTGTGAGCGCTCATTATGATTCAAGAGCTGGAGATGCGCTTGATTCAACTGGCTTTGCCCCCGGTGCAAACGATGATGGAAGTGGGACAGCAGCTGTTCTTGAGCTTGCTCGGGTTTTGAGTAAATATGAGTTTGATTTTACGATAATGTTTGTTTTGTTCGCTGGTGAGGAGCAAGGTTTGCTTGGAAGTAGGCATTTTGCGAAAAAACTTAAAGATTCGGGAATCACAGTTCTTGGTGTTTTAAATAATGATATAATCGGAAACGCGGAGGGCGGAAATGGAATTGTGGATAATACGCGAGTTAGAATTTTTTCGGAGGGTTTACCAATTTCAAGAGATGAAAATACGCTGCGGTTAATTACGCAAGTGGGACTTGAAAATGATTCGCCTTCAAGGCAACTTGCAAGGTATATCAAAGAGATTGCAGAAAGATATCTTGATAATTTTCAGGTTGAATTAATTTTCAGGCGAGATAGATTTCTGCGTGGTGGCGATCATACACCATTTAATGAGCAGGGTTTTCCAGCTGTTAGAATAAGTGAAATGAACGAAAATTATTCAAGGCAACATCAAAATGTTAGAATTGAAAAAGGTGTAAAATATGGTGATCTTCCTGAGTTTGTTGATTACGAATATTGTGCTAACATTACAAGAATTAATGCGAGTGTGCTTTATCATCTTGCAAACGCTCCCCATCCCCCGCAGAATCCAAGGATAAAGGTATCCGAACTTGAGTATGACACAACTTTAAAGTGGGATTTAAATACCGAAGAAGACCTTATGGGCTATAATATCTGCATTAGGAAGACGACATCGCCGATGTGGGAAAAGAAAATCTTTGTTGGGAAGGTTAATGAATTCACATTGAAAAATGTATCCAAAGATAATTTTATATTTGGAATTCAGGCAGTTGATCGCGATGGTAATGAAAGTTTAATCGTTATACCTTTGCCGGAAAGATGAGTTAAAATACGGGTGGTGTGAAAACTACAATGATATCCGCTATGTTTTTAGATAAATTTAAGATTCTAAAATTTGGTTGAATTGAGCTATAATTTAAATCAGCCTTTACGGAAAGCGTAAAGCTCTCGTTTTGGGAAACCTCAATTTTTTGATCCGGGCAGTAAATTTCTACAGTTCCGTTCAAAACGGCGCCGTGAACTTTAAAATCAACTTTAAATTCTTCCTCAAATGATGAATCCGGTGAAAGCGTTATTTTAACGAGTTCAATCCCCCTTGAAATGTCCATTGGTATCAAAATTTGGGCTGACACCGTTTTATCTTTGTTGTAAAGTTTAAGCGGAGTTTTATAAATTTGCGCGTTATGTGGACTTGTTTCATCATTTAGAACTTTTGCAAGAAAACTTGATAAAGTTTCACCGAATCCATAAAGTAAAATTCGACGCAATATCCTATAATTTAGACTTCTTTTCCCGTTTTCGATCTGAGAAATGTAAGACGGCGCGTATCCTGTTGCCTCGGCTATTTCCGTGATTTTTTTGTCCATTGATAATCTCAAGGTTTTTAACTGCTGGGCAATGAATTCGCCGTTAAGTTCAGGCTGATTTAAAACTTTCATGTTTTGTCATTATGATTTTATAATGTGTTAATCCCCAGTATATTTCTCTTATTGAAACTTTTATTATCGCTTCAACAGGAATTGCAATAAGCATCCCGAACAAGCCAAAAAGCTCGCCGAAAATTAAAAGAACAAAAACAACCTCAACTGGATGCATTCCAACTGAGTGTGAATAAACGAGAGGTTGAACCACAAGGTCATCAATTAGATGAACTATGACGAACATTATTATCAATGGGAGGATCATCCGCCCATCTCCAAATTGAACGACCGAGATCAACAAAGCTGGTATAGCCCCGACGAAAGCACCAAGGTAGGGAACAAAGCTTGCAAGCCCTGCGATTAAGCCGATCACAAATGCAAAGTTAATTCCTAAAATTGCAGCGCCAATAGCAGACATAATTCCGAGGGCTGTTGCTTCTAAAACGAGCCCCCGAATATAACCCGTTACTTGTGCCTCAATTTTATCAAGAACATTTAAACCCATTTCAAAGTATTTGTTCGGTATCGCCCTTATGAGATTTTTCTTGAATTTTTCCCCATCTTTCAAAATAAAAAACGCAACGAACGGAGCAAGAAGGAGCTCAAAAATCACTGGTATAGCTGATGTCAGCGCAGATGCAGCTTTAATTGAATATTCCGCAACAAGAGTTTGGACTTTATGTTCAAGGTCAAGTCCTTTTAAGAGTGGGAGTTTTTCTTTTAGGCTTCGGATCGTTGATGCAATTATAACATCAAGTGGAACTTTTTGTAATTGGTCGGCAAGCGTTTTGAATTGATGTGTAAAGGCGGGTATGATGAAAACAGATAAAAAGATGAGCAAAAGCAATAAGCTTAAAAAGACGATCGCTATCGATGCAATTTTTTTAAATCCCAAACTCTCAAAATATGTCACAAGAGGATTCAATGCGACAGATAAAAAAATTGATAAGATCAAGATTAACGAGATATGAACAGCCAGCGAGGCTATCCAAACTATAAAAAGCATAGTCACCGGGATGCCGAAGAAAACAAAAACTTTTTGTCTAAATGACATTTTCCTAAAATGTTAATTTTCAAGATTAAAATCATCAAAGATTCTTCTGACGACTGAATTTATCACATCCCAATCAAAGCCACGTCTTGCTAAGAACTCATATATTTTTTTCTTTTGTTCGTTTTTATCCTTCTTTTTCTTTTTCGAGGACTTTATTTGTTTCAGCTTTTGATTGGCAAGAACAAACGCTATTTCAAATTCATCAACAACATTATCTCTTTCTGATAAGACTTGTTCAATTATCTCATTTGAAATTCCTTTTGCGAGAAGTGCGTGTTTTAAAGCAAATTTTCCAAGCGTCTTTGAACGAGCCCGATCAAAGATAAAACTTCTGGCGTATTCAAGATCGTTGATGAAACCGTAATTTTTTATTTCCTCAATAACTCTTGAAATTACATTTTCATCAACTCCTTTTTGCCTGAGCCGTTCCTCAACCTCTTTTTGTGTTCTTGGTCTGGAGCTTAAAAATTTATATGCAATTTCTTTAGCAAAAATTAATTCAGATGATGATTTTATTTCGTTGATTTGCTCTTGTGTTAGTTGCTTTCCGGTTTTAATTTTGAACTTGATGATGAAATCAATATATGACAAGATTTCACGCCCGTCGTTAAGGTAAATGAAATACCAATCCTTTGTTCTTTTTTTTCGTTTTAGATTTATAACTAAGGGCATCTGCTGGATAAATTTTTGCCTTTATCTCTTTCTACTTGGCTTTGCCTCAGCTTGCACTTCCTCAGCGGTTTCTTCGGATTCGCTCACTTTTTGCTCTGTTGCCTCGGGCAAAAGTCCAAGTTTCTCGCGCACAAGATATTCAATTTCTTTTAGTGCATCTTCATTTTCGGCAAAAAATTTCTTAACAGCGTCTCTTCCTTGTCCAATTCTTTCATCTTTATATGAATACCATGAACCACTCTTTTGGATTATTCCAAGGTTGACAGCTGTATCGAGAAGATCGTTTATCTTTGAAATTCCCTCGTTGTAAAGTATGTCAAATTCAGCCTCTTTAAAAGGCGGTGCAACCTTGTTTTTCACAACCCTAACTCTGACTCTATTTCCAATTATCTCTTGACCCTCTTTTATCACATCAACTTTTCTTATATCAAGTCTAACCGCTGCATAGAATTTCAAAGCATATCCACCGGTTGTCGTTTCTGGGTTTCCGAACATAACTCCAATTTTACTTCTCAGCTGGTTTGTAAAGATCACGCTTGTATTTGACTTACTAATTGCTGCTGCAAGTTTTCTCAGGGCTTGCGACATAAGTCGTGCTTGTGCACCCATTGTTGCATCGCCCATTTCCCCTTCAACCTCAGCTCTTGGCACGAGAGCAGCGACGGAGTCAATTACTACGACATCAATTGCTCCACTTCTTACGAGCGCTTCAACTATTTCAAGGGCTTGCTCTCCAAATTCAGGCTGTGAGAGAAGTAAATTACTTACATCAACCCCAAGGCGTTTAGCATAATTTAAATCAAGCGCATGCTCTGCGTCGATGAATGCGGCAAGCCCACCTCTCTTTTGCGCCTCTGCTATTATGTGAAGACAAAGCGTTGTCTTCCCCGAAGCTTCTGGACCAAAAATTTCTGTTATCCTTCCTCTTGGAACTCCGCCGATTCCAATTGCAGCATCGAGAGAGATTGAGCCGGTTGGTATCGCTTCAACTTTTGCAATTGGACCTTCGCCCAGGCGCATTATCGCACCTTTGCCATATTCTTTCTCGATCTGCTGAATTGTCGTTTGAAGTATTTTTAATTTTTCGCTTTTGTCAACCGCCATTTTAAATCACTCCTTTATAATTTAATTTTTCTTAAAACCGAGTAAACCGAACCGCTTGGCTTAAGGTCACTTTTCATTATCAAAACTTCTGCAACCTCACCTGTCCTTGCTTCAAAATTAATACTTTCAATTTTCTTAATCAAGCTTGAAATATTTTTGGCTTTTTTAACTCTGCCAAGGGTTATATGTGGATGATATTCTTTATCTTCTTTTTCAAAGCCAAGTTCACTCATTTTTTCTTCAACTATTTTCTGAAGTTCGAAAAGTTTCCCAGTTGGATCCTCGCACCCAATCCATATAACGCGTGGATTTTTTAAATCTGGAAAAGCCCCGATCCCTTTGTAAATTACGGAAAATTTCCCAAATCCGTTTAAACTCTCATTTAAAACCTGATGAATTGAATTAATTGCTTCTTCGTTCACATCACCAAGAAATTTTAAAGTTATGTGAAATTTTTCCTTTCCTTCCCATTTAATGCCCTCACCCGCTGATTTAATGAGTTCTTTTTCAATTTCAAAAATTTCATCTTTAATTTTTTCCGGCACATCAATGGCAATAAATGTTCTTATTTTCATATTTCAATCCCAAGCAATTTTCTTCTTAAAATCTCAAGTGCCATCTGGGCTGCTCTTTGTTTATTTTCGAGTCTGTCATCACCGAATCTAAATTCTTTTGCAAAGGTTTCATTTTTATCCGAATATCCTATCCATACAAGTCCAACAGGTTTTGTTGGCGTTGCTCCCGTTGGACCTGCTATTCCGGTTGTCGATATACCGATGTCAGCCCCGGAGATTTCTCTTACGCCTTTAGCCATTGCTTCTGCGACCTCACGACTTACTGCGCCATAATTTTTTATAAGTTCTTCTGGAACTCCAAGTATTTGAATTTTCGCATCGTTGCTATATGCGACGATTCCTTGCTCAAAATATCTCGAGCTTCCGGGAACATTAGTGATCTTGTCTGCAATTAATCCACCTGTGCATGATTCAGCGATCGCAAGTTTGAGACCTTTTTCAGTTAGTAATTTCCCAACCACTTCTTCAAGTTCTTCATCATCAATTCCATAAATGTATTTGTTAACTTTATCTCTGATTTTTTTCTCAGCTTCACTTATTAAATTATCCGCTTCGCTTTGGCTTTTTGCTCCAACCGTTATTCTAATTTTAACTCCAAGAGCTGATGGTAAGAAAGCAATTTTACAAAATTTTTCAATCTCTTCAACGGTGTCTTTCAATCTTTCATAAAGGTAAGACTCGGGAATCCCCGTTGTTTTTAAAACTCTTTGTTTTATTACGAGTCCCTTAGATTTTTGGGAAAGGTAGTTTATTACGAAATTTTCCATCATTCCTATCATCTCTTTTGGAACCCCGGGCATCACAATGACGATTTTTTCCTGCTCTTCAAATAAAAATCCGGGCGCAGTCCCCCAATAATTTGTTATTATCTTTGCCTTTCTTGGGACAAATGCTTGGGATTTGTTTGCTTCATTTATTTCTGTTCGCCCTCGCTTTGCAAGAAATTCTTTAACTTGGTTTAAGACATCTTCGTTAAAAACAAGGTCGGTATTGAAAAATTTACAGACTGCGTTTTTCGTGACATCGTCATGCGTTGGACCAAGTCCACCTGTTAATATCACAACATCAAAATTGTTGAAGGCATATCCAAGCTCTTCAATTATCTCTTTTTCAACATCTCCAACCGAGACAATTCGTTCAACTTTTATTCCAATTTCAGAAAGTTTTCTTCCGATGTAGCTTGCATTTGTGTTTATGACCTGACCTATAAGAAGTTCATCTCCGATGGTTATTATTTCAGCCCGCATTTTCAGTTTGATTTTTATTTCAAAAATATATTCCAGATAACTTGTGTTAAAGCATTTGCATAAATTCCTGCGATCACATCGTCCATCATGATTCCAAAACCGCCCTTTAAACGATCAAATGTTCTCGCCGGTGGTGGTTTGATTATGTCCATAAGTCTGAAAATTAAAAATACAGTTAAAACAGCCCCAAATTTTTTCTCTATGAATAAAAGTGAAATCCACATTCCAACGATTTCATCAACCACAACGATTGAAGGGTCATGTCCATCTCTTTGCTCAAATTTAGTGGATGCGAAAATCCCGAGGATGAAGAAAAGAATTGAAATTATCAAAAGTTGGAAGTTTGAACTTAAAAAAAACCAATAAATCAAAGCCGCAACTACACTTCCAGCTGTCCCCGGTGCAATTGGTGAATAGCCAAAGAAAAAACCTGTGGCGATAAACTTTGAAAAAAATGAAATTTTATGCTGATTCCGAAGCTCTTTTGCCTGCTGTGACATAAAAGGTTTTAATTATCTTCCAGTTGTCGTAAAGATAAGCTATCCCAGTCCACAAGGTTAGCAAAGTTACAAAAAGCATAACCCAGTATATCAAGGTCGGATTCAAAAGCGAGAGTTCGAAATTTACGCCTTCAAAACTTAAGTTGATTACATAGGCGAAGAGAAGATAGTAAATAAAGCTCATTTGAACAAATGTTTTAGTCTTTGCTCCCTTTGTTGTTATGACTGGTTTATTTTTTAATTCGGCATACGACCTAAGGAGAGTTATCAATATATCGCGAATCACTATTATGACGACCATCCATGTTTTAACCAGACCGAGGGAGGCAAAGGAGATAAACGCAGATGAGGTTAAAATTTTATCTGCAAGTGGATCCATAAATCTTCCCCAGGGTGTCACATATCCAAATTTTCTTGCAATCCAACCATCATACCAATCAGTCAATGCAGCTATGACATAAACAAGTAAAGATAATTGTTTAAAGAAAACATTTTCAGAGAGAAGCAGAAGAACAAAAATTGGAGAAAGTATAATCCGCAAAATTGTTAGATGATTCGGCAATGCCATTTGACGATGAGTTTTATTCGCGACCTGAATTAAGTTAATAACTAATTTGTTTAAATTCAAGAAAAGTTTTCACGGGCATAATTTAATCTGGAACTGTGCCATGACCAGCTATTTGCTTGAAGTAAGCGCCGAACTGTGCCAATTTTTTATCAACCTCAAGATATTTCGATTGAGCGTTATTTATATGTTTTCCAAGCGTGTCAAATTCGCGCATTATCCCATCAAATTCCGAGAGAAGTTTTGACAGCGAATCAATAATTTGATGAACATTTCTTTCAAATTGAATTGCTTTAAAACCTGTGTTGAAAACTTCCAACTGTACATATAAAACGCTTGGGGATACGGGTATGACTTTCCTTTCAAGCATATAGTTTAAAATCTTACTTTCTTCATCTGTTATGAGTTCATAATATACACTTTCGGATGGGATGTACATCATTGCGAAATCAAATGTGTTTTCCGTCGGCTGAATATAATTTTGTGCAATTTCTTCAACCCTTTTCTTGACATCTTTTATGAATTCAGCTTTTAATTTCTTTCTTTCAGTTTCATCTTTGGAGTCGAGCATTTTCCGATAGTTGTCAAGGGGAAATTTTGAGTCGATTGAAAGTAGTCTATCGTTAATTTTTATTATCGCATCAACCTTCTTCCTGTTTTTGAATTCAAATTGAAATTGGTAGTATTCTTTTGGCAGTATATCTCTGATCATATTTTCAAGCATTATTTCTCCAAGTTTTCCTCTAAACTGTTGAACGCTGAGTAGGTCCTCAAGTTTTGCTATGCTTTGACCAATGTTTTTAATTTGATTTGCTCCCTCCTTCATTTCACCGACTTGTTTCATAAGTTCAGATATAATTTTTGACGCGTTATCCAGGCGTTGATTCACTTGTCCAGTTGACTCGGTTATGGTTTGGAGGTTGCTTGTAACGGTTCCAACCATTTGCGTAACTGCTTGATTCACATGGGTTGATAGGTAAGAAATGCTGTTATCAAGTTTTTGGTTCAGTTGGAGTGTAACAGCGTTGACATGATTGCTTATATTTTGTATTTGCGAGTTCACATTTTGAACTACTCCCTGGAGTTGCTGGATGAATTCAAGGCGAAGATTTGAAACTTCCTGTTTCCATAAATCTGATGATTTTTGACTTTGGCGAAACAGAAAAATCAAAGCTATAAGGATAATCGTAACGCCAATGATGATAATTACTTCAAACATCTTTTACCTCCATAACTTTATGGTTGAACTATGATCGGGAGCCCTGATTTATCTCCAAGGATTATGAATTTTGTATTTGGTGATTTAGCAAGTTCATTTACTGTTTCAAGCGCTTTCCATTTCAATAATCTTTCATCAATGCCTTGGCGAACTATATTTTGGAAATCAGCAATTCCTTGGGCTTCAATTCTCTTCCTTTTCGCTTCTTGTTCTTCTCTTAAAATAACAAATTTCATTCTCTCAGCTTCTTGTTCTGCGGCGAGTTTGTTATTTATCGCTTGTTGAACTTGCTCCGGGAGCACAATTTTTCTTAAAAGGACTGCCTCAACAATTATTCCTCTTGTTCTCAACGCTTTATCAAGTTCATTAAAAATTTGCCCAGCTATTACCTCTCGACCAGATGTGTAAAGTTCTTTAGCCTCGTGATATACTGTCACATTTCTTATTGCGGATCTAAGCATCGGGACTATTAACACAGCATCGTAGTTTTCGCCAAGCGTCCTATAGATATCGCTTGCCATTGTTGGCTCAATGTGATATAAGAGTGAAACTTCGAGTCCAACGCTTAAACCTTCTTTGCTTGGGACTTCTGCATGCTCAAAAATTTCTTGCGTTCTTATCGACATCGTGTGGAGAGATTTTAAAGGATTTATCAGATGTAGCCCCTCTGGTAGTTCTTCTGGGTCAACTTTTCCGAACAAAGTTAACACCCCAACATGCCCAGCTGGGACAGTTACAACGGAGCCGAAAAGCAATCCGATTATTAAAACGGCAATTGAAATTGGGATGGTTTGTTTTGTTCTACCGGTAATTGAACCGTAGATTGAAATTCCAGCTCCAACTATAAGAGCGATGATTATCGGCGTCATCTCAAGTCACCCCTTGGTTTTTATTTTTAACTTACAGAGAGAATTTATAAATTTTAAACCTGATAAAAAACTTTGGGCTCTTGAAACATAAAGAGGCTCTCAGTTGTTTTTAATAGAAAAAACAAATAAGGTTTAAACTATGGGCGAAAATAGAAAGGGACAAATTGTTCAAAATAAACTTGACATTGAAAAAATCGCTGATTTGATAAAGGAGCTTCTTGTAGAGATTGGGGAAGACCCCGAAAGGGAAGGTTTAAAGAGAACGCCGATACGCGTTGCTGAAGCATTTGAATATTTCACAAAGGGTTATCGTGAGGATATAGAGAAGGTTTTGAACGGCGCGATTTTTAATGAAAAGTATAACGAGATGGTTGTAGTTAAAAACATCGACTTCTTCAGTTTGTGCGAACATCATCTCCTTCCTTTCTATGGGAAGGTTCATATTGCCTACATTCCAAATGGAAAGATAGTTGGATTGAGCAAAATCCCAAGAATTGTTGAAGTGTTCAGCCGGCGCCTTCAGGTTCAGGAAAGATTGACTCAGCAAATTGCAGATACATTGAACGAGTATTTGAATCCTAAGGGTGTCGCAGTTGTAATTGAAGCAAGACACCTTTGCATGATAATGCGTGGGGTTGAAAAACAAAATTCGGTTGCAACGACAAGCGCAATGCATGGCATCTTTGTGGAAGATGCTAAGACAAGAGATGAGTTCATGCATCTGATAAGTCAAGATTTAACATAAAACAAAGCATGGAATAGAAATGCTACTTGATAATAAAGTTGCAATCGTAACTGGAGCAAGTAGGGGCATTGGAAAGGCGATCGCTCTTTTGTTTGCAAGGGAGGGAGCGAAAATCTCAGCAATTGCAAGAACAGAAGAAGATCTGAAAAAATTAAAGTCGGAAATTGAATCTAATAATGGAACATGTTTGATCTTTAAAGGGGATGTCTCAAATGAGAAAGATGTGAAAAACACAGTTGAAAAGACCTTCGAAGAGTTTGGAAAAATTGATATACTCGTCAACAATGCAGGCTTTGGAATTTATAAACCAGTTGTTGACCTCACCGTTGATGAGTTTGATAGCATGATTAGTGTAAATCTTCGTGCTGTTTTTCTCTTTACTAAATATGTTTTGCCTTATATGATGAAGCAAAATTCTGGGGTTATCATAAACATTTCGTCAATTGCTGGAACGCTTGGGGTTAAAAATATGGCTGTTTATGCAGCGACCAAGTGGGCTGTAAATGGATTTACAGAATCGATAATGCATGAGGTTAGAGAATATAACATCAGGGTTGCTTCTTTGTGTCCGGGTTCAGTTGATACGAATTTCTCAAATGTCGCTGGTTCAAATCCACCAGCCAGTGACAAAGTTTTAAAGCCTGAAGATGTGGCACAAGCAGCTCTTCTTATCGCAACTTTGCCTGAGAGAGCAATGTTAAGCCATTTGATCTTAAGACCAACAAATCCAAGATGAAGTTCAAATGAAAGAGGATGAAATTTTTGACATAACAATCGTCGGCGCTGGACCCGTTGGGCTTTATGCGACTTATTATGCGGGATTGAGAGATATGAAAGTAAAATTAATTGACGCTCTCCCTTATCTTGGCGGGCAACTTACGGCGCTTTATCCAGAGAAATTTATTTATGATGTAGCAGGTTTTCCTAAAATTTTAGCTAAAGATTTAGCAGAAAATTTAATAGCCCAAGCAATGCAATATGAACCAACCGTTTGTCTAAATGAAAAAATTGTCAATCTTGAGAAAATTGAAAATGAAAACATCTTCAAACTTACCTCTGAAAATGGGAAGGTTCACTTCTCTAAAAGCGTGGTTTTAACAGTTGGGATAGGTGCTTTCGTTCCGAGAAAACTTGATATACCTGATGTGCAAAAACTTGAAGGTCGTGGGATCCACTACACTGTCAAAGATAAGTCAATCTTCAAGGGTAAAAATATTCTCATTGTTGGAGGTGGAGATTCTGCGGTTGATTGGGCTTTAAATCTTGAAGATATAGCAAAAAATATAACCTTGATCCATAGACGTGATGTTTTTAAAGCTCATGAGGATAGCCTGAAAAAGCTTTTCAATTCAACCGTTCATGTGAAAACATTTTATGAATTAAAACGTGTCCATGGAGATGAACATGTTGAGGGCGCTACAATTTTTGATAATAGAACAGGTGAGGAAACTTATCTTGAGGTTGAGCATATAATTTTGTCTCTTGGTTTTCTCGCAAATCTTGAATTTATCAAAGAGTGGGGACTTGAAATTGATAAAAATGCGATAAAAGTAAACTCAAAAATGGAGACGAATATACCCGGCATCTACGCAGCTGGGGATATAGCGGGCTATTTGGGTAAATTAAAGTTAATTTCAACAGGCTTTGGTGAAGCAGCAATTGCAGTGAACAGCGCAAAAAATTATATTGATCCATCATCAAAATTTTTCCCCGGCCATAGCAGTGATTTCGTCCCCAAAAAGATCAAATCTGAATGAAAAAGAAAGTTCTCATAACTCATCGAATTCGAAGTTCGCATCTTGATAAAATTATTCAAGAAATTGGAAGCGAGGCGGAAATAATTTTTGAACCAGACAAAAACAAGATCGGTGAATTTATTAAAGATGCTGAGATAATTTTTGGAGATTTTGAAAGAGAACATGTTCAAATGGCGAAAAATTTGCGTTGGGTTCACCTTGGGTATGCTGGTGTTGATATGATTTTGTATCCCGAAATTGTAAACTCTGATGTCATTGTCACCTGCTCAAAGGGAATTCACCAATATCATATGACTGAATTCTTGTTTGGAATGATTTTGACTTTGACGAGAGGTTTTAAAAAAATTTATGCCAATCAGAGATTAAAAATATGGGATAAACAGGTAGCAAGGGAATTTGAAACGCTTTATGGAAAAACTTTGGGAATTCTCGGGCTTGGCAATATCGGAAGGCAAATTGCCAGGGTTGCGAAAGCATTTGGAATGTATGTAATTGGTATGAAGAGGACAGAAGCAAAGGTGGAATATGTTGATGAAGTTGTGACAATTGAGGGGCTCAAATATCTTCTTGAAAGTTCTGATTTTATAGTCGTGGTCTTACCGTTAACTAAGGAAACATATCATTTGATAGGGGAAAAAGAATTTCAAATGATGAAAAAGAAACCGTATTTTTTCAACATTGGTCGCGGAGCTGTGGTTGATGAAAAGGCGTTGATCGATGCTTTGAAGGAGGGGAAAATTCGGGGTGCTGGAATTGATGTTTTTGAAGATGAACCTTTACCATCTGATTCACCACTATGGGAAATGGAGAATGTCCTCGTAACTCCACACATCGCTGGTCTTTTCCCAAATTATTGGGAGGAGCCGACAAATCTTTTCATTGAAAATTTTAAACGCTATGTTAACGGCAAAGAACTTATCAACATCGTTGATAAGCTTGCCGGATACTGAAAATGAAATTTTTAACTTTGTGTCTGCGCTACAATTTTATAAACCATTTGGGTTAAAACAATTCTGCTGTCAATCGGGCTTGTTTTAATTAACTCGTCAGCCTCGATTAGATATTTGAAGGCATTTTTTATTTCACTTTCTTTAAATTTGTCCAATTGGTTCAAATACTCCCGAATGTGATAAGGGCTCAATTGGAGTGAATTTGCAAGTTTTTTAGGATCTTTTTCGGTCTTTCTAAGCTCATAAAGTTTCCAGAGGGTTGAAAAGTATCTTGTAAGCATCGTCAATATAACAGGAGGGAATTCACCCGCTTGAAGCATTTTTTCAATTATCGTGATTGAAAGCTGTAAATTTCTTTCCCCAATCGATCTTTGAAGGTCAAACACTGTGAAATTTCTTGACATTCCAACAGCTTGTTTTATATCTTCGACATCAATAATTTTCTTCTCGCCCGTGAAGATGAAAAGTTTGGTTATCTCGTTGTCGATTTCGCGAAGTGAATTGCCCACATAAGCTTGAAGGAGTTTACACGCCTCATTTGTTATCTCTTTCCCTTTCCACGGCGGGAGCATTCCTCGTTCTTTAACTCTTTTTGCGATCCAGCCCGGGATCTGCCAGTCATAAGGTGCTTTGAGTTCAACCACCTCGGCAAGTTCAAAAAGTTTTCTATAAACTTCTCTCTCAAGATCCACCTCATTTAAAACAATTATAAAAATCGTGTCTGGATTCGGTTTTTTTAAATAGTTGATGAACAGTGTTGCATCCTTTTCTTTTTTAGACCTTGATAGTTTATTTAAAAACTTCTCTGAATTTCTCATCACGACAACTCGCTTTCGGCTCATTACAGGGAGCAAAAGTAAAAGTGAGAGCAAACCCTGTATATCAATTTCGTTTCCATAGACGACATCAAAGTTAAATTCGCGCAATCCATCAGCGATGGCATTTTCAACAACTGTTTTAATTGATTCTTCAATTAAAAAATCCTCATTGCCGTAGAAGACATAAATTGGGGCGAAGTTTTTATGCTTAACCGCGATACTTAATTTGTCAAAATCAAGGTTTTCCTTCCCCATTTTTATGGGGCATTATTTTTTGTTTTTGACCAGTAAATGTAAGCTGGAATCCCAATCAGCACAAGCAATAATCCAAGACCTGAACTTTTCGGATCGCCAATTATGATGTAGATGATAAAGAAAATAGCAACAAGTATGTAAAGAATTGGAATTATGGGATAGCCCCATGCTTTGTATGGTCTTTCACGCTCAGGATATTTTTTCCGTAAGATGAATAAGCCGAAAACTGTTAACACATTGAAAAGAAGGGATGTAAAAGCTGTGTAAGTTAAAAGCGCAGAATATGTCCCACTTAAAGTTAGCACGCTCGACCATATTCCCTGGAGTATAAGCGAGTTTACAGGTGTTTTATATCTTGGATGAAGTTTTCCTGCACCTTTGAAAAATAAACCATCTTTTGACATTGCGTAATATACCCTTGGCGCTGCAAGAATCATTCCATTGTCGCAACCAAATGTTGAAATCATTATCGCTACGGCGATCAATTGTGCTCCTATTGTACCGAAAATTTTTTCAGCCACAGCTGCAGCAACTCTATTGTCTGGGACAAGTGCCATTTCTTTTATTGGTAAAATGTAAATGTAAGCTATATTTGCAAGAACATAAACAAGCATAACGCCGACCGTTCCGAGAACGAGCGAACGAGGCACGGTTTTGTGCGGATTTTTAACCTCTTCTGCTGCAAATGTGATGGAGTTCCAAGCATCGTAAGCAAATAAAGCTTTTGACATTGCAACGGCAAACGCAGCTAAAAATCCCATTGATAAAGCCTCCGGTGGAGCAATGGGTTTAAAATCTTTAAGCGAAAAGCTCGAGAAGAAGTTTGACCAATCACCGTTTCCAATTGCGAATGCAGTAAATACAAGCAAAGCTATGGCAGCTATTTTTGAGACGGTGAATAAATTTTGAACAAACGCTCCAAAAACGACTCCAAAACAATTTATGCAAGTCAAAAAGGCAATTACAGCTACACCAA
Source organism: Candidatus Kryptonium sp. (assembly GCA_046289115.1). Taxonomy (GTDB): domain Bacteria; phylum Bacteroidota; class Ignavibacteria; order Kryptoniales; family Kryptoniaceae; genus Kryptonium. Next base: position 758 of record JBKBWH010000008.1, on the reverse strand, counting down.
CAAGTTGAGCACTATTAAGGGTGAAGTTCCAACCGAATATATTTAGAGTTAAAATCACATTATTTTCCGAAAGGGCAGGAATAAAAACTCCAAGATATTTTGCAAACGCAATTGCAACAGCTGCTATAAATCCACTTTGGATCACAAAGAAAAGCGTCCATCCATAAAGAAATCCAAGTAATGGATTATATGCTTCGCGTAGGAAAACATATTGTCCACCTGCTTTCGGCATCATCCCAGCAAGTTCACCGTATGCAATTGCTCCAAAAGCTGTTAAAATTCCTCCAACTATCCATAGTAAAAGCAAAAACATTGGAATAGGCATATACCCTGCCATTATTGATGGAGCAATGAAAATCCCGGAACCAATCATTGAACCCATCACTATCATAGTCGCATCGAAAAGCCCAAGCTTTGCCTCAAATTTTACCTCTTTTTGAACTTCAGCTATTTGAGCCATAAAGCCTCCGTTTTTGTTTCTCATTTCAATTGAAGCTTCTTAAGATAAACCTTCTTCATTTCAACTTTTTCAACTGGATTATCTCTTTGATCTCTTGGGACTTGAGCTATTTTATCAACCACATCCATTCCCTCAATCACTCTTCCAAAGACTGTGTAATTTCCATGTTTATAAGATTTAGCTTGTGTAATTTTTGGATAAAGCTTTCCTTCGGGTAAGTTTAATTTCTTTTGTGTTTTTAAAGTAAAACCCACTGACTCGTTCATACTATTTGCTAATAAATTAACAACCCTTCCCG
>JBKBWH010000089.1:0-7289 GCA_046289115.1 Candidatus Kryptonium sp. | reverse complement strand
CATGCTTTGCTGGGAGTGGCTCGAGTTCTCCTTTTTCGTTGCGATTAAATTGTATAAAAACGAGATTCCACAGCTCTCTAAATCTTGAACAACCATCAACATTTACACCGCATTTATGATCTTTATTGCATGTTCCCTCACCAAGGTCGATATGTATTTCCGAGCACGGTCCACATGGACCTGTATCTCCCATTTCCCAGAAATTTGATTTCTCGTCAAATCTTAAAATCCTATCATGACCGATGTCTGTAACTTTTTTCCAAAGTTCCTCCGCTTCATCATCATCTTTGAAAACAGTCGCATATAATCTATTTTTGGGAAGTTGCCATTCTTTTGTCAAAAGTTCCCATGCCCATTCAATTGCTTCTTTTTTATAGTAATCCCCAAATGACCAGTTTCCGAGCATCTCAAAGAATGTATGATGATATGTATCTTTCCCGACTTCTTCAAGGTCATTATGTTTACCACTTACGCGGATGCATTTTTGATAATTTACAGCCCTTTTGTAAGGTCTTGTTCCAGTTCCGAGGAATACATCTTTAAACTGATTCATTCCAGCGTTTGTAAAAAGAAGGGTTGGATCGTCAAATGGTATAACTGGTGAACTTGGAACGAATGTATGTCCTCTTTCCTCAAAGAATTTAACAAAAGATGTTCTTATATCTTTTGCTTTCATAATCTATAAAAAAATTTGTTTTCCTTTCCCAAAATCTAATAAAAGGTGGGGATTCTTGCAAATTCGAAAAGATTAAACAAATCTTGATGGGAGCATAAATTTTCGTTTAGAAAACGAACTTTAACAAAATCACTGCACCGATTATTAGGAGTGTGCAAAATACTATTATCACCGGTAAAGCTTTCAGAGACTCTACAGATTCGTGTATTGAATTAACTGCGCTAACTATTTCCTGTTTTTGATTTTTCAGTTCTTGCTTTATTTCGGATTTAACAACTGAAATGTTTTCAGATATATCTTTTTTAAGTGACTTGGTTATATTTTGGATCTCGGCAGTTATAGTAGTAGTTTTTTCAAGCAGGTTGCCTACATTGTTTTGAATTTCATATTGCGAGGTTGCAACTTCATCAAAGGTATTTTTCATTTCTTTAATTTGGGAATCGATTGATTTCAAGTCTTCACTGAGATTTTCGGGGGTAGTAAGCGTAAGGGAGCTTATGTTTGAAACAATGTTTTCAGATATCTTCTTTAGTAAAGAAAGATTATTTTGAATTTCTTCGGAGAAAACTTTCAGATATTCCACATCTGGAAATTCGGGGACAAGGAATTCTCTGGTTGTTTGGTTGTTTTTGATTTCTTCTATTTTTGAGTTTATTTCTGAAAGTATCGCTGAAAAATCAACTTGTGGTGTAGTGCTTTCCACCGGTTGGATGTTTTGATAAAGGTTTTTAATCTCTTCAATGTTCTGATTTACGGTGTTGAAAAAGTGGAAGATTTCCTCTTTAAATTCATTTAAACCTGAAATATCAATATCCTTGCTTATTTCAAGGGAGCTTACTTTGGTCTGTAGGGTTTCCTTTAGCGTATCGGTTAAAGATAAAACTTTTGAATCAAAATTGTTAAGTGTTGTCTTAATTATTTCGTCCACCTGTTTGTTTATTTCGCTGCTTATATTGTTATAGAAGTTCTGTATGAGGAGAAGGTTTGTTTCAATTGTTGACAATTTGTTTTTAAATTCAGAGAGTTCACCGATCATCGGAGAGAGAAGGTATGGTATCAGGTCTGCATTTTTTTCAAAAAATGTTCTGAGGTCATTTTTAGATAAAAAGTCGTAGAACTCTTTTCTGTATCTTTCAAACTCTGCAATTATAGATGTATTTAATTCTGTAAATTGTTGATTTATCTCCGCGAGCTTTTGTGTGAAGAAGTTATTTATCTCAAGGACTTTATAGCTAAGGTTAGTAATCCTTGTTATAAATTCGGAGTTTAAAATTCTGAACTGTTCTTTAAGTGCTTCAAGCTCGGTTTTTAAATTGAGTTTTTCTTCAAGATAGTTAAACTTCGATTCTTTAAGCTGAAGCAGTTTCACCTCTATTTCCCTTTCCAATGCTTCAAGTCGGTCGGCGAGGAATTTTTGAAGCTGTTCATAAGTGACATAGTTATTAGTTGGGCGTAATTCCTCTAACGGCATTTTTATACCTCCACTTTGTATTTGGCTTTCTTGGTATATTATAATAAATTATTTTGTAAATGTCAAGAGATCTAAGGTGGTCTTTGTAAAATGGTGATCGGTCGTTGGCTGTGGGGTTTGGTTTTTATTTTAGTTTTTAACAGTGCTTGGTTAATTTGACAAATGAGTTTAAAATAATTATATTTGACTAAGGGAGTTCGTTCTTATAAAATTGGCACAAAATTTTAGGTGTTAAAAAAATTGAGAACACAAACAAATTAAATAAATCTGCCATGGAAGAGAACTTCTCAAATCGGGTTCAGGAGGTTATAAGATTAAGTCGCGAGGAAGCGCTGCGGCTTGGGCATGATTATATAGGGACTGAGCATCTTCTGCTTGGGATAATTAGGGAGGGCGAAGGTCTTGCGGTCAAGATTTTGCGTAATCTTGGTTGCGATCTTTACAAGCTTAAGAAAGCAATTGAAGATACTGTTAGGACGACCGGTGGAACTCTAGTGATGGGAAGTTTGCCTTTGACGAAGCAGGCGGAGAAGGTTTTAAAGATTACATATCTTGAGGCGAAGCTTTACAAATCGGATGTGATTGGAACTGAGCATCTTCTTCTTTCAATTCTTAGGGATGAAGATAATCTTGCGTCGCAAATTTTGAAGCAGTTTGGGGTGACATATGAGGCGGTGCGTAATGAGCTTGACAATATATTGAGTGGCAAATCTAATGTCATGGAAACCGCGAAGGTTTATAGCTCGGTGAAAGCCCAGGAGCGCACGAAAACCCCTGTGCTTGATAATTTCGGTAGGGATTTGACAAAGTTGGCGATGGAGGGGAAGCTTGATCCCGTTATTGGGAGAGATAAGGAGATAGACAGAGTTGCACAAATTTTAAGCAGGCGGAAGAAAAATAATCCTGTTTTAATAGGAGAGCCTGGGGTTGGCAAGACAGCCATAGTTGAAGGGCTTGCGTTAAGAATCGTGCAGAAAAAAGTTTCAAGGGTTTTACATAACAAAAGAATTGTTCAACTTGATCTTGCAGCTTTGGTTGCTGGGACAAAATATCGCGGTCAATTTGAAGAGAGAGTTAAAGCAATTTTAAATGAGCTTGAAAAAGCAAAGGATGTAATTTTGTTTATAGATGAATTGCACACGATAGTTGGCGCAGGCGGGGCATCTGGTTCGCTTGATGCTTCAAATATGTTTAAACCTGCATTAGCCAGGGGTGAACTTCAAACGATAGGCGCTACAACTCTTGATGAATACCGTCAATACATTGAAAAAGATGGGGCGCTTGAAAGAAGATTTCAAAAAGTTATGATCGATCCACCAAGCGTTGAGGAAACAATTTACATTTTAATGAACATAAAAGATAAATACGAAGAGCATCATAATGTAAGGTACACTGATAAAGCGATTGAGGCTGCAGTTAGATTAAGTGATAGGTACATAACGGATAGATATCTTCCGGATAAAGCGATAGATGTTATGGATGAAGCAGGGGCGAGGGTTCACCTATCGCATATAGTTGTGCCTAAGGAAATTGTTGAACTTGAAGAGGAGATAGAAAGAATTAGACAGATGAAAAATCAAGTTGTTAAGAATCAAGATTTTGAACAAGCTGCAAGGTTGAGAGACCTTGAGAAAAAACTTTTAAGCGATCTTGAAATCGCAAAACGAGAATGGGAAATAAAAGCTCAAAGCATGGTTTTTGAGGTTACTGAGGAAGATATTGCGGAAGTTGTCGCGATGATGACGGGAATACCCGTGAATAAGATAAGCCAGTCGGAGTCAGAAAAGTTAATGAACATGGAACAGGAACTTAAGAAACAAGTCGTTGGTCAGGATGAAGCAATTGAGAAATTGACGCGAGCGATAAGAAGAGCAAGAGCTGGGTTGAAAGATCCGAAAAGACCAATTGGTTCATTTATATTCCTTGGTCCGACAGGAGTTGGTAAGACAGAGCTTGCGAGAGCACTTGCAAGATATTTGTTTGATACGGAGGATGCTTTGATAAGAATTGATATGTCTGAGTATATGGAGAAATTCAATGTTTCCAGATTGATCGGTGCACCTCCCGGATATGTGGGATATGAAGAGGGTGGACAGTTGACAGAAAAAGTGAGAAGGAAACCTTATTCAGTTGTTTTGTTTGATGAAATTGAAAAAGCGCATCCAGATGTCTTCAATATCTTGTTGCAAGTTCTTGACGATGGTCAACTTACGGATAGCCTTGGGAGAAGGGTTGACTTCAGGAATACAATTATAATTATGACTTCAAATATTGGAACGAGAGATATAAAAATTACGGGTGGAATTGGTTTTGGAGTAGGTGAGACGCCGAAAGATCGGTTTGAAGCTATGAAAGCCACAATTGAAGAAGCGGTCAAACGTGTGTTTAGTCCGGAATTTTTGAATCGAATTGATGAAATAATTATATTTAAACCGCTTGAAATGGAGCATATTATTCAAATCGTTGATATTGCAATTCAGGATATATTGAAACGTTTGAAGACGATGAATATGTCGCTTGATCTTACAAGAAGTGCGAAGGAGTTTCTCGCTGAAAAAGGTTATGATCCTGCTTTTGGAGCGAGACCGTTAAAGAGGGCTGTGCAGAAATATCTTGAGGAGCCGTTGTCTGAAGAAATATTAAAAGGTAAGTTTACATCTGGAAGTGTAATTAAGGTTAAATTGTCAAAGAATCGCGATGAACTTGTGTTTTATGAAGCTGGCAAACAGAAGGACGAGCCCGAGGAACTTACTGAAGAGGAGAAGTGATTTAAAATAAAATCCGTTCATCATGCAATTTTCCTCGATTTCGAGTGAGGAAGTTTTAAAAATTTTCAAGGAGACGGGGGCGCTTCTTGAAGGTCATTTTCTTCTGAGTTCTGGGTTGCACAGCCCGCGCTATTTTCAGTGCGCGAAAGTTTTACAATATCCAGAATACGCTGAACTTTTATGTAGGCAGATAGCGAGACATTTTTATACAAGTGAGATTGAGCTTGTGGTTTCTCCTGCCATAGGTGGCATAATCGTGGGTTATGAGGTCGCGCGTCAACTTGAAGCAAGAAATATATTTGCCGAAAGAGAATCTGGAGTGATGAAGTTAAGAAGGGGATTTGATATAAAATCTGGAGAGAGAGTTCTTGTCTGTGAAGATGTCGTTACAACTGGTGGAAGTGTTTTTGAAGTTATAGAGCTTGTTAAAAATGCAGGAGGTAAATTGATAGGGGTTGGGTGCATAGTTGATAGAAGTGGTGGGAAGATTGATTTTGGAACGAGGTTTGCGTCGGTTATAAAGCTTGAGGTGCCCACATTTAAACCAGAGGAATGCCCGTTGTGTAAAGAGGGAATTGAAATAGAAAAGCCTGGAAGCAGAGGGATATACTAAAAATTCTTAGGAGCTTTCTATGCAAGATGAGATAATGGGAAATATGAAACTGAAGAAGCGGAATATAATCTATCGGGGGAAAGTTTTCAATATAATTGTTGATGAACTTGAATATTTTGACTCTGGAAATCACACAATTCGCGAAGTCGTGGAGCATCCGGGAGGGGCTGTCGTTCTTGGGGTTTTGCCTGATAAAAGAATTATTTTGATAAAGCAGTATCGTTATCCAATCGATAAATTCATTTATGAGTTGCCAGCGGGTAAACTTGATTATGGTGAGGATCCAAAAGTTTGCGCCATAAGAGAACTTGAAGAAGAGACTGGATTTAAACCTGGCAGGGTTGAGCTTTTGACTTACATCTATACAAGCCCTGGATTTTGCAGCGAGAAACTTTATATTTATCTTGCTGAGGATTTGCGTGAGAAGGAGCAGAATCTTGAAGAAGGGGAAGTTTTATCTGTTGAGTTCAAGTCGATCGATGAAGCTGTTGAGATGGTTTTGAAGGGTGAGATAGTTGATGCAAAATCAATAGTTGGGATAATGATAGGTGAAAAAATTTTGAAGCGAAGATGGGAGAGGAGATAAAAAATGGAAATAGACAATTTAATGTTGAGATGAAGAAGTGTATCTTCAAGGGTTGTGCAGGGGACCTTGAAGAGATAAGTTATTACGAAAGGAATAATTGGATAACCGTTGAATATCAATGTAAAAAATGCAAAAGAAAGTTCACCGTTAAGATAGAAACATAGCTAAATTATGAAGCCAACTGTAGTTTTAAGTGCATGCCTTGATGGATTTGCATATAGATATAATGGGGCTACTGTTAACGATGAAATTGTCAATAAGTTGAAATTGCTTTTTAATTTAATTCATGTTTGTCCCGAGTTTGAGATAGGGCTTGGGGTTCCGAGAAAGACCATAAGATTGCATAAAATTGGGGATGATATTAGGGCAATTCAAGATGAAACAGAAGTTGATTTAACTTTTCAACTTGAGGAGTTTGCACATAGGTTTTTGGAGAAACTTGACAGTGTTCATGGTTTTATTTTAAAAGCGAAATCTCCAAGTTGTGGCGTGGGCAGTGCAAAAATTTACAAGGAAGGCAATCTTTACGGCAAGACATACGGGATTTTCGCACGATATGTTAAAGAAAGTTTGCCTCACATACCTTTGATTGATGAAGGAAGGTTGAGAAATAAAGAGTTGATGTGGGAGTTTCTCGTGAAAGTTTTTACGCTTTTTAGATTTGAAAGTGCTACATCTGATATAAATAAGTTAATTGATTTTCACAGCAGGCATAAGTATCTCTTTATGAGCATTTCTCAAAAGCATCTTAAGGAACTTGGAAGGATAATTGCAGAGCATAAGCCGGGCAAGTTTGATAAGGTAATTAAAAAGTATGAGATGACTTTTAAAGACTTGATGAGACATAGTTTCAAGCGAACAAATTTAGTTAACTCAATAATTCACATCTTCGGACATATTTCTGAAGATCTCACGCGAAAGGAAAGGTTATATTTTTTAAATTTGGTTGACAAGTTTAAGGCTGGGAAAGTTGAACTTGTGAATTTGATTGAGGTATTAAGGGTTTATGCTATGAGGTTTGAGAATGATTATTTGCTTAATCAATATTTTCTTGAGCCTTTTCCTGAGATTTAGTGGGGGTTTAAATAGGGAGTGGGCGGTAGAGGATTCGAACCTCTGACCTCTTGCATGTCAAGCAAGCGCTCTAACCAGGCTGAGCTAACCGCCCAAATTCG
>JBKBWH010000088.1:0-7301 GCA_046289115.1 Candidatus Kryptonium sp. | reverse complement strand
AAGTGAATTTTACAGATTGTATGGTGGGCTGTCTTATACATTTAGAATAAAGCCAGCGGATGTGGAGAGATTTTATCTTCAATCAGGATTTGAATTTTTTAAAGAGGTCAATTTAATTATTAATTACCGCAATTTTTGCCTGCGATGTTAAATTTTTGAGTGAAATTTTTGGTTTGAGTTTGACAGGTGGGATAAAGTTAGGGAGATGGAACTCAAGGGGAATTTTTATTTACATTGTTTTTTATGATGGTTTTGATATTTACGGGCAATACTTTAATTTAAAGAAAAAATTTGGCGGTTTGGGTTGTTCATTTGAATTTTGAATGAAGAGCCGAAAAGTAAAATGCGAATTCCAGAGGATAAAATAGAAGAGATAAGAAGTTCGGTTGATATTGTTGATTACATAAATCAATTTGTGTCTTTGAAAAAGGTTGGCAAGAATTATGTGGGATTGTGTCCTTTTCATGTTGAGAAAACTCCATCGTTTACAGTTAGCCCAGATAAACAACTTTATCACTGCTTTGGTTGCGGTGCGGGTGGCAATGTTTTCAATTTTGTTATGCAATATGAGAAGGTTTCTTTTTTTGAAGCGGTTAAGAGAATCGCCGAATTTATCGGAATAGAACTTCCAAAACCAGAGAGAAAAGATAGATGGATTGAAACAGAATTTGAAGAGCTTTATGAAGCAAATCGTTTTGCTGAGGAATTTTTTGTCAAAAGTTTGCTGAAGACCTCTGAGGGGAAAAGGGCAATGGAGTATCTTTATAAGCGCGGGGTTAATGATGCAACGATAGCAAAATTTGGAATTGGTTATTCTCCAGAGCAATGGGATGCTCTTGTTCAACATGCGATAAAGCAAGGTTTTTCACTTGAATTGCTTGAAAAGGTTGGTGTTATAATAAAGAAAGAGGATGGTTCTTATTATGACAGATTTAGAGGTAGAATTATTTTCCCGATTTTTTCGATCACGGGTAGAATCATCGCTTTTGGTGGGAGAAGGTTAAAGGATGATGAAAATATACCAAAGTATATTAATTCTCCCGAAACGAAAGTCTACACAAAAAGCAAGGTCTTGTATGGACTTTATCAAGGAAGAGATTCAATAAGAAAGAAAGGATATGCGATACTTGTTGAAGGTTATATGGATTGTATTTCATTGTTTCAAGCTGGGGTTGAAAATGTTGTGGCTTCGGGGGGTACAGCTCTTACCGAGGAACAGGTGCGTTTAATTTCAAATTACACAAACACTATTTACTTCATCTATGATGCTGATTCAGCTGGGGCGAGAGCGATGATGCGTGGAATTGATTTAATACTTGCACAAGGAATTGATGTTTATATTGTTAATTTGCCGGAGGGAGAGGATCCGGATTCATTTATAAAAAAACATCCAGTTTCAGAGTTTGATAAATTAATTGAAGACGCTGTTAATTTTGTTGAGTTTAAAGCATCTACTTATCAAAAACTCGGCAAACTTGACGATCCAAATGTAAAGGTAAAAGCGATTCGTTCCATTGTGGAGTCAATTTCGAAAATTCCAGATGCGCTCAAGCGTAGCGTTTTTATTCGTGAAATTTCTTCAAAGTATAAAATCCCAGAGCAAGTTCTTAACACAGAGATTGAAATGGCAATTTTAAGAAGTGGGAGAGAAGCGACAAAGAAAGAGATAAATTCACAGGCTCAAATGGAAGGTTCCGTTATTTTAAAATTCAAATCAATTCCAGCGGAGGAGAGGGATTTAGCGAAAATTTTGCTTGAGGCGGATGAAGTTGTGTTAAGGTTCATTTTTGAATATATCAAGTTAACTGATCTTACAAGCGACTATGTGAAAGCGATTTACCAAAAAGTTTACGAGGCATTTGAGAAGTTGCAAGGAGCAAAGGGACAGCAAAAGACTGATATTATTAATGAGTTGTTAAACGAAGCTGAAAGTGATGACTTTAGAAGTTTTTTGACCAATGTTGTTTTAAGTAAGTATGAAATTAGTCGCTTTTGGAATTTGAAGGACTTTTCGGATGAAGAGGATGAGATTGAGGAATTATGGAAGGCGGTTGATGATGTCTTGACAAAATTTTACCTTCGAAAGATACAAAAGATAGAGCAAAATTTAACTGAAGAGATAAAGAAGGCTGAGATTTCTGGCGATGAGGAAAAACTTTCAATGCTTCTATCAAAGAAAAGCGATGTTGGGAGGAAGAAGAATATACTTAGCAACAGAGGTTTCAAGGATATAATTCGAAAATATCTTAACTCACTAAACCAGGTGTGAAAATGGTGATAATTAAAGATGGTAAATGTGATTTCTGTGGTTGCTGCGTTGGGGTTTGTCCTGAAAATTGTATTGAGTTATATGAGGCGAAGATCGAGATAATAACAGAACTTTGCACCGACTGCGGAAAGTGTGTATGGGCTTGTCCATTTGAAGTTCTTGAACTTCACATAACAAAAAGTAAAAAGGGTGAGATTGTATAGATGGCTTTTGGTAAAAATTTTCCAGAGTTTGAACACTATGATATTGTCGTAGTTGGAGCTGGTCCTTCTGGGACAACAGCTGCAAGATTTGCAGCGATGAGCGGAGCGAGGGTTTTAGTTCTTGAAAAGGACAGGGATGTTGGCTATCCTGTTAGATGCGGTGAGGCGGTAAGCCATGAGGGACTTGTTCAATTCATTGAGCCGAATCCAAAATGGATTGCAAGCACAGTTAGATATTTTAAGCTTGTTGCCCCTGATGGAACAGTTGTAAAGCCGAATATAGAAGGCTTTGGATATATACTTGAAAGACGAATCTTTGATTATGAGCTGGCTAAGTTGGCAACATATCACGGTGCTGAAATTGTGACCAAGGCATATGTCAACGGTTTGATAATAAACGATGGAAAGGTTGAAGGAGTAAAAGTTTTGTTGAATAACTCCGAGCAAATTGAGATAAGAGCAAAGATAGTGATAGGTGCGGATGGGGTTGAATCCAGAGTTGGGAGATGGGCTGGGCTTAATACTACATGTAAACTTCAAGATATGGAATCGGCAGCCCAGATGACATTGACAAATATAGATGTTGAGCCAGATACATGTTATTTTTACTTTGGTGAGAAAGTTGCACCAGGGGGATATTTATGGGTTTTTCCAAAGGGGGAGAATACGGCGAATGTTGGGCTTGGGATAGCGGGAATTTATGGTAGGCAAAGGCATGCTTTGAGTTATCTTGAAGAGTTTGTTGAAAAAAATTTTCCAAACGCCTCTATTTTGACGATTATAGCGGGTGGAGTTCCATGTGCAAAGACAGCTGATAGAATTGTAACACATGGGCTTATGCTTGTTGGAGATGCAGCACATCAAGTGAATCCGGTTTCAGGCGGTGGAATAATAAGTGGAATGATAGGCGGGAGGATCGCAGGACAAATTGCTGGAGAGGCTATAAAGAAAAATGATCTTGGTTTAATCTTCAATTATGAAAGTGAATGGCGAAAAGCACTTGGGCAAAGACATGAAAGATACTATAAGATAAAGCGGTTTATCTATAAGTTTTCAGATGAAAAGTTAAACGAAATTGCCAGAGAACTTTCAAAAATTCCATATGAGAATTTGACACTTAAAAATCTCTTTTTGACCGCGGTCAAAGCTCAACCATCGCTCATAATTGAGGTGATGAAACTATTTATCTAAGAAAAATTTCCAAGTTGTGATTTTAAGTTCGGTTTAGTAAATTTTGAAAAATGTCATTTTAAAGGAGGCTTGGTTTTTGCTAAATCAAACAAAAGAACATTTTAAGGGTATGGAGCCACAGGAATTTTACAAGGGTCCACGCGGTATTGCAGTTAAAATCCTAAATCGAGTTGAAAGAACGGATTCATATCTCGATAAACTTCTTGACATTGAGCTTAAGTCCGATGAGCTTAACGAACTTGACAAGAGGTTTTTGACTGAGCTTACACATGGCGTGCTAAGGTGGAAGACTCGACTTGATTTTATCATTGAATATTTTTGTAAAAACAAATTTGCGATGCAGGATCCAAACATTCGGAACGCGATGAGGGTAGCTCTTTATCAGATTTTGTTTTTGACCAAAATTCCGCACGCTGCTGCTGTAAATGAGGCGGTTGAATTTATCAAGAAAATTCGTGGTCAAAAAGCCGCAAATCTTGTCAACGCTGTGCTGAGAAATATAATTCGCAATCTTAATAAACTTCCAACACCAGATAATGAAGCTGATCCGATTCAATATTTATCAATCATGTATGCACATCCAACATGGATTGTGAAGAGGTGGGTTGATAGGTATGGATTTTACGAAACAGAGCAATTGCTTGCCGCAAATAATGAACGTCCAACCATTGCCGTAAGGGCTAATTCTTTGAAGACAAATGTCGATGAACTTACAAAACTTTTTGATGAACGGGGTATAAAATATGTTCGTTCAAAATATCTTGAGAACTTTTTAAAGGTTGGGCATCTTTCCGGGATTTACAATATAGACCTTTTTAATCAGGGTTATTTCTCAATTCAAGATGAGAGTGCTGGACTTGTGGTCAAATTGCTTGATCCTAAACCTGGGGAGACAGTTATTGATCTTTGTTCAGCTCCTGGTGGTAAAACAACATATATCGGGGAGTTGATGAAAAACGAGGGTAGGATAATTGCCGTTGATAAATATGAGCATAGATTGAATCTTGTAAAGCAAAGCTGTGAACGACTTGGGATTACGAATGTTGATTTTATTGCTGAGGATGCCACTGTAGCTAACTTTGGGGTGGCGGATAAAGTTTTGCTTGATGCACCATGTTCAGGTTTTGGAGTAATTCAGAAAAAGCCGGACATAAAATGGCAAAGGGAGCTCTCCGATATAAAAAATCTTGCTAAAACGCAACTTGAGCTGCTTGAGACCGCAAGTAAACTTGCCCGAAATGGTGGTGTGATTGTTTATAGCACCTGTACCATTGAGCCAGAAGAAAATATCGAGGTCGTTAAATCTTTCCTTGATAAACATCCTGAGTTTGAAATTGAAGACGCAAGAAATTACCTCCCATCCGAAGTCGTAACCGATGGCGGTTATATGGAGACATTTCCTCATAAGCATGATATGGATGGCGGGTTTGCAGTAAGGTTAATCAAAGTAAAATAATCCTATGGGAAGAGAGAAAGGCTCGCACCTTGTCGTAGTTGATGGTGAGACATTAACTCCTGAAAAAGTTTACAATGTTGCGGTCAATTTTGCTCCCGTTAAACTTTCGCAAAATGCGATTTCTAAGATGAGAAAATCAAGACAACTTGTTGAAAGATGGATTCAGAAAAATGAGACAATTTACGGGGTTACTACTGGATTTGGAGATTTTGCTACGGTAAGAATAGAAAAGGATAAAATTGAGAAACTTCAACAAAATCTTATTTGCAGCCATTCTGCAGGTGCGGGTGAACCGCTGCCACCTGAGGTTGTAAGAGCGATGATGCTTTTGAGGGCAAATGCTTTAGCCAAAGGTTATTCCGGAGTCAGGGTTGAAACTGTTGAAATGTTGCTCAACTTTCTAAATAATCATATAACACCAATTATTCCGTCTCAGGGTTCAGTAGGTTCAAGCGGTGACCTTGTTCAACTTGCTCATCTTGCTCTTGCGATGATGGGCGAAGGCGATGTTTGGGTTGGAAAAGATATTGAACCGTCAAATTTAAAAAGGATGAAATCAGCAATCGCTCTTAAAAAATTTGGATTTAAACCGCTTAAGCTTTCAGCAAAAGAAGGACTTGCTCTTATCAATGGTACGCAAATGATGACAGCTTATGCGTGTTTGATCGTTAAACAGGCTAAAGAGTTATGTAAAATTGCTGATATAGCTGCTTCGCTTAGTATTGAAGCTCTAAAAGGAACGGACAAAGCATTTGACGAAAGAATTCATAAATTAAGACCTTACCCAGGGCAACAAAAGGTTGCACGAAATATCCTGAGAATGATGAAGAACAGCGAAATACGGCTCTCACATCTTTATGATGATCCGAGGGTTCAAGATGCTTACTCTTTGAGATGTGTTCCTCAGATTCACGGCGCATCAAGGGATGCAATTGATTATGTTTACAATATTGTTTCAATCGAGATAAATTCTGCAACGGACAATCCGTTGATTTTTCCGGAAGATGAAATTCATCTTGAGGGTGGGAATTTTCACGGTCAACCAATTGCCCTCGCGATGGATTTTATAGCGATTGCTTTATCTGAAATTGCTAATGTGTCGGAGAGAAGAATTGAAAGGCTTGTAAATGCACAGTTGAGCGGGTTACCAAAATTTTTAACGACTCAAGGTGGCTTGAATTCTGGTTTGATGATCGCTCAATATACGGCTGCATCGCTTGTCTCGGAGAATAAAGTTTTATCTCATCCAGCAAGTGTTGATTCCATTCCGACATCGGCGAATCAGGAAGATCACAATAGCATGGGATCGATTGCGGCACAGAAGGCATATAGAGTTTTGAAAAATGTTCAAACGGTTCTCGCAATTGAGATAATGTGCGCCGTTCAAGGGATTGATTTCGCAAGGGTTGATTCAAAGACTGGAAAACTGATGAAGTGTGGAGTTGGAACGCAAGCGGCTTATGAGTTTGTAAGGGGAAAAATTAAACATCTTGATGAGGATAGAATTTTACACGACGATATTTTGAAAGCGCTTGAAATTGTTAAAAGCGGAGAGATTATAAAAGTTGTTGAGAAAGCTATTGGGGAAGAGCTTGAATAACTTATTGGTGAATGCTTCCGTGAAAAAAACACCTATAACACTTGAAAGCGATATAAGATATCTTAAAGGAATGGGGGAGAAGAGGTCGCTTGCGCTTCGTGATGTTGGGGTTGAGAAACTTATAGATTTACTTTATTATGCTCCCTCCAAATATATCGATAGAAGCACAGTTGTAAGCATTGCGAGTTTGAAAAGAAACTGGTGGGAGTTTTTAGACAAATTCAATGCGGTCACATTTATAGGCAAAGTTGTTGATAAAAAAACTCTCGTCAGCTCGGGTGGCAAACAGGTTCTTGAGGTTGTAATAGATGATGGAACGGGCAAGCTGAGCTGCACATGGTTCAACAAAATTGAGTATTTTAAAAGACAATTTGAAATTGGCGATCTTGTTGCGGTATTTGGAAAGCCAAGCGTTTTTAAAGGGAAAATAAATATCATTCACCCCGAATTTGATTTCTTAACCGAAGCCGACAGCATAAATATACACACAGGAAGGATCGTCCCCGTTTATCCCTCAACTTCAAAATTAAAATCCCTTGGGCTTAACACATTTAAACTTCGCGAGCTTATAAACTTTGTCAT
>JBKBWH010000087.1:0-7318 GCA_046289115.1 Candidatus Kryptonium sp. | reverse complement strand
AATTATAAGTGAGCATCCATATTATAGGTCTAAAAAGGACAAAGACGAAATCACTTCTAATGTTGGCTGTGCCTACTCCCTACTTTTTAAATTAACAGAAAAATTTTTAGCGTCGAGAAAAATGTACAGAAATTTTGAAGACATTGAAGAGCAGAAAGGCGAAAAATGTCATTTATGTGGAAACTATGATGTTTTAGAAATCAACTGGGAAAGTTTAGAAAAAGGAATAGTAAAAGAGAAAGAAAGGCTTTGTGGTGTTTGCTTTATAAAAAGAGTTTTTCCTTTGATTATAAGTAAAATTTTAAACATAGAAGAAGTAAAATTCCCTTCCACATCAGAGATAGCAACTGTTTCGTGGAAAAAAGAGATTAAAAATGACATAATAAATGAATTTAAAGAGAAATTTGAAGCATTTAAGAAGAAAGTCAAAAATATTCCTGAATCAAGAAGTGTTCCTGCCTTAAAAGGGAATCCCCTTTATGAAATAGATGGACAATGGTTTTTTGAAAGTTCATATAGGGAGGAGTATTTAAGTAGAGAATATGGGATTGATAACAATGATTTAGAAAACGCTAAAAATGAAATTAATGAGATACTTAAATTTTTAGAGAAGATTCCTAAACCACCTACTTATTATGCAATTCTTATGATGGATGGAGATGAAATTGGTAAATGGTTAAATGGAGAAAAGATGCCAAAGATAGAAGAGTTAATACATCAGAAAACAAAAGATGCTTTATTAAAATATTCCGAAGGAGAAGATAAAGAAGAACTTCAAGAACTCCTTTGTTTAAAACATCCAATTTCAGCATCAATCCATCAAAATTTCTCAAGGAAATTAACTGAATTCGCATTAAGTAAAGTAAGGGAAATAGTAGAAGAGCAATCTTTTGGAAAAGTTATTTATGCTGGCGGTGATGATATCCTTGCGCTTTTGCCTATTGAGACAGTTTTTGAGTGTGCTTACAAATTACAAAAAACTTTTAAAGAAGTGCTTAGTGATAAGGCATCTATGAGTGCTGGAATAGTGATTGCTCATCATAAGTATCCTTTAAGGTTAGCGTTAGATAAAGTAAGAGAATCAGAAAGAAAAGCCAAAAATGATTACGGCAGAAACGTCTTTTATATAACATATTTTTCAAGGGGCGGTGAAGAAAGGGGCTTTGGAGGGAAATGGGACATGAAGAGATTTTTTGACGAATTAATCTGCCTCTTTAAAAATAAAAAAATTTCAAAAGGGTTCGGATATGAACTCTTTGAGTCGATTGATAAATTGGAAAAGATGGAATTGCTCGAACCTGAGTTAAAAAGAATTATGAAGAGAAAATTTGACAAGAAGAAGTTGACAGAAAATGAGATAAAAAGTTATGAAGAAATGTTTTTAAGCAAACTGGAAGAATACAAAGATAATCCAAAAGATTTTGCGAATTTCGTTTTGGTAGCGGAAAAATTGTATAAACAACTCTAAATGCTAGAACCCAATTTAAAGTACAATCACTTGGTGGAAAAACCTTGACAAATGCGGGCAAGTTTTATATATTAACTATAAACTGACAAAATAAAACAAGTTGGGAGGGTGAAAATATGCCTTTAAAAGTGGAAAAAGTTACACTATGGAGTGGAGAAATCGAGGACAAACCGGGGACAAACCGGGGACACTTGCTAAAGTATTAGAGCCATTCGCTCAAGCAAAAGTTGATTTGCAAGCTGTTTTAGTGGAACGAAATCCTGCAAAAGCAAATTTTGGAGTAGTTTATCTTGGACCTATCAAAGGTAAAAAAGCAACCGAAGCTGCAAAGTCTACAGGTCTTTCTGAAGTATCCTCCCCAGTTGTGCTCCGCATTGAAGGTCCAAACAAGCCAGGGTTGGGACATTTAATGACCGGTGCGTTAGCGGAAGCGGGGATTAATTTAGCTTTCGTTGGGGCTTCGGTTTTGGGCAAAAGGTTTGTTGCTTTCTTTGCTTTTGACAGCGACGCTGATGCTAAAAAAGCAACGCGTATTTTAAGCACACTTAAGATTCCAAAAGGTTGAGCTAAAATTTACACAGATTGATATCGTTTTTCTTGTGGCGATGCGGATTTATTCATTGTGTTTTGTCAAATCTACGGATTTATTTTGCCTATTTTCAATCCATTTAACTCGAAATAATTCACCTATCCTGACTTGAAAATTCACAACGAAAATATCTTTAAAAATTGAACTTTAACTCAATTGAAGATCTTAACCGTATAATTATAAACTGTCGTAAATGTCCTCGCCTTGTCAAATGGCGTGAGAAAGTAGCCGAAGAAAAAGTAGCAAGATTTAAAAATTGGGACTATTGGGGGAAACCTCTTCCAGGCTTTGGAGAATTATCGGCTCAACTTTTAATAGTTGGACTTGCACCTGCTGCACATGGTGGAAATAGAACCGGGAGAATGTTCACTGGAGATAGAAGCGGAGATTGGCTTTATAAAACGCTTTACAAGTTTGGTTTTGCGAATCAACCTGACTCGATTTCGAAAGATGATGGCTTAAAACTTAACAATTGTTATATCACCGCTGTTATCAGATGTGCTCCGCCAGAAAATAAACCAACCCCACAGGAAATTAAAAACTGCAACGACTATCTAAAAAACGAGTTAATGCTTCTAAAAAATGTAAAGGTCATCATAACGCTGGGGCAAATTTCCTTCTCAACAACAATAAAAACCTTAATTGACATAGGTTTTAAAAAGATAACCGGCGATTTAAGATTCCGTCATGGCAATGAATTAATTTTTCATCAAGATAAGAAAGAAATAACCCTACTTTGCTCATATCACCCAAGCCAGAGAAATACTTTCACCGGGAAATTAACCGAAAAAATGTTTGATGAAATTTTCATGCGTTCTAAAGAACTTATAAAAATAAAAAACCCCGACATTCGTCGGGGTTAGAAATGACAAACATCTTGATTAATTCTCAAGACTCCTTCAGAGCATTTATCAATTCCTGAACCATTTTCTTGGCGTCTCCGAAAAGCATCAAGGTGTTATCAGCAGCAAATAATGGATTTGGTATGCCAGCAAATCCAGGTGCCAGGCTTCGTTTTATGACGACAACTGTTTTTGATTTATCAACATCAAGAATTGGCATACCTGCGATTGGGCTGTTTGAATCGGTTCGTGCAAGTGGATTCACAACATCGTTTGCTCCAATTACAATTGATACATCCGTTTGCTCAAATGTTGGGTTTATCTCATCCATTTCTTTTAATTTCTCATACGGTATGTTTGCCTCTGCAAGCAAAACATTCATATGCCCGGGCATTCTTCCTGCGACGGGATGAATTGCAAATTCAACTTCAATTCCTTTGGATTCAAGAACTTTCATTAAATCACGAATTGCAAATTGTGCCTGCGAGACAGCCATTCCATAACCCGGAACTATAACGACGCGCCTTGCATTTTCAAGAAGCATTGCTACTTCCTCAGGCGAAGCTGATTTTACCCTGCCACCGTAGACCTTGTCTTCGTCAGCACCCGCAACTATCTCACCAAATCCACCAAATAAAACATTTGGCAAAGACCTGTTCATCGCCTTACACATAAGATTTGTAAGTATAATTCCAGATGCACCAACAAGTGACCCTGATATGATCAAAGCATTGTTATTAAGAACGAAACCGGTAGCACAGGCTGCAAGTCCTGAATACGAGTTCAACAAAGAAATCACAACTGGCATATCTGCACCACCGATTGGAATGGTCAAAAGAACCCCAAGAACTGATGCTGTCGCTACTAAATACCAGTAATAGTTTATATTTCGTTCAAGTCCAAAGTAAATACCAAAGATAATAGAAGCAAGTGCAAATAAAATTTTAACAATTTGATCACCTTTGTATCTAACTGGTCTTTCCTCAATTAAACCTTCAAGCTTTCCAAAAGCAACTAAGCTCCCCCAAAATGTAACGGCGCCAATTATTCCAGATGCAACGGTTGCGACAGTTTCCTGCGTTCCGAGAGCTTTATTTAATTCCATCGCCTCAATGAAAGCGAGCGCAGCAACAAGCGTTGAAGCACCGCCACCAAAACCATTAAACAAAGCAACCATCTGAGGCATAGCCGTCATTTGAACCTTAATAGCTAAAACCGACCCAATAACTCCACCAATTATAAAACCTAAGATGATAAGCTCATAACTTACAATTGATTTATCCAACAATGTTACAACAATTGCTATCAGCATTCCAAGTGCTCCAAGAAGATTACCTCTGATCGCGGTTCTCGGATGGGATAAACCCTTAAAGGCAAAAACAAATAACAAGGCGGAAATCAAATAAGCTATATTTACAAGTGCTTGTGACATAGGGAATTTGCTTTTGTTTTAATTATGATTTTTTCTCTCTTTGATCGGATTTAGGTTTCTGAAACATTTTAAGCATCCTATGAGTGACAAGAAAACCACCAACAACATTTATAGTCGCAAATGTAACCGCAATTACACCAAGAACAGAAGCAAGCGTTGTGTATTTAGCTCCAGCAGCTATAATTGAACCTATGATCGTGATCCCAGAAATTGCATTTGAACCCGACATCAACGGCGTATGAAGGATCGGCGGAACTTTTGTGATAACCTCAAATCCAACGATCATCGCCAAAACGAAAATGGTTAATACCGCAATGAATGGATCCATTTTTTCTTTTGCAAGTTTTGTTTTTAATTAAAAATTGGATTTATTAGTTTTCCATCCTTTGTAAGCAATGTGCTTGATAAAATATCATCATTAAAGTTAATATTTATCTCGCCGTTCTTGATGAAAAGCATACAGAAATTTGTGATATTCTTTGAATACATTTGGCTTGCATGATAAGGAACTGTTGCCGGGACATTAACAGGACCAATTATCGTCACACCATACTTTTCAATCACCTCGCCCGGTTTAGTTAATTCACAATTTCCGCCTCTCTCAGCAGCAAGGTCAACGATAACTGAACCTGGTCTCATTCCCTTGACCATATCCTCGGTTATCAATACAGGTGCCTTCTTTCCGGGGACAGCGGCGGTTGAGATTACAACATCGCTTTCGGATATAACTTTTGTCAACATCTCTCTTTGCTTTCTATAGAATTCCTCCCCCATATCTTTTGCATATCCTCTCTTATCTTCGGCTTCTTGAGTTTCAATTCCGAGTTCTACAAATTTTGCCCCCAAGCTTTCAACTTCTTGTTTCGTCGCTGGTCTTATATCATATGCTCTCACAACAGCACCAAGTCTTTTTGCAGTCGCAATCGCTTGAAGTCCTGCAACTCCAGCACCTATAACAAAAACATTTGCAGGTAAAACTGTCCCCGCTGCCGTTGTAAGCATTGGAAACATCTTTGGTAAATGACTCGCCGCAAGTAAAACAGCTTTATACCCTGAGATAGTTGCCATCGAAGATAAAACATCCATACTTTGAGCTCGAGATGTCCTCGGCAAAAGTTCAAGCGCAAAAGAAATGACTCCTTTTTTTGCAGCCTCTTCGATCAAATCTTTTGCAAAAAATGGCTCCATAAAGCCAACCAAAATTTGACCTTCCTTCATTAAAGCAATGTCTTCCTTTCCCTCTTTTGGATTTGCCCCAAGAGCCCGAACCTGAAGTATAACATCAGCTGTCTCAAAAACTTCCTTTCGTGTCTTTACAACTTGAGCCCCTTTTTCAAGATATTCCTCATCACTAAAACCAGCCCTTTCGCCTGCTCCCGACTCGATTATAACTTCAGCCCCAATTTTTTTGAACTGCTGAATATTAGCAGGTATAATTGCTACTCTTGTTTCCCCTGGATAGGTTTCCTTTGGAACTCCGATTTTAATCATCAGGTTCTTGTTAGTTTATTTTAAATTTTTTGCAACCAAAATTAACAAAAAAATATCGTTTTTCAAAATTTAGGACAAAACCCAAGCCCAGTTCCCACCAAGAACTTGATTAATTGTTACAGCGTTTATAAATTTAAGCAGGACTCTTTAATAAAGCCGAACTAAAGCTATGATAAAATTTATAAATTTAGTTTTGTGCTTCCTTCTCTTTTATTCCTATTCCCTCGCTCAATGGTATTATTTTGGAAGAAACAAAGTTCAATATACAGAGTTTCAGTGGGATATTTTAAAAACCGAACATTTTGACATTTACTATCATCCCGAGATGAAAGATATTGCTGAGCGAGGAGCATATTTTGCTGAAGAAGCATATGTCGAACTCCAAGAAAAGTTCAACATAAACATTTTAAATAAAATCCCGCTTGTCTTTTATAGTTCCCATCTTTACTTTCAACAGACGAATACAACTCCTGGATTAATCCCAGAAGGAGTTGGTGGATTTTTTGAATTCATAAAAGGAAGGGTTGTAATACCTTTTGATGGTTCGCTCTATCAGTTTAAACATGTGATAAAACATGAGCTCGTCCATGTATTTACATTGCATAAAATTCAACGTGTTTTAAAAGACCATAGACAACCGACAGAGAAGATGCCACCACTATGGTTTACAGAAGGGCTTGCTGAATTCTGGTCTACAAAATGGGATAACCAAGCTGAAATGCTTCTTAGAGATGCCGTTCTCAATAGCTACATTGTGCCACTCTCCGAAATAGATAGAATTTGGGGAACATTTTTGATGTATAAAGAAGGACAAAATATACTTGAATACATAGCTCAAAAATATGGCGAGGAAAAAATTCTGCTTTTGCTTGAAAATTTCTGGAAAGCTAACTCTTTTGAAAAAGTTTTTGAATTAACGATCGGGAAAAATTATAAACAATTCGATGAGGAATGGCTCTATCACTTGAAGAAAAAATATTACCCCCTTCTCAAATATAATGACCCACCAAGCGCTGTCACCAAACCATTGGTCGTTGAAGGATTTAATATGAAACCTGTCTTCTATAGAAACGACAATAGGAAAGAAATTTACTTTGTTGGAAATATAACTGGATACACAAATATCTACAAAATTGATCTCGCCTCAAACGCAAGACCCAAAATAGTAATTGAAGGGGAACGCTCAGATAAACTTGAAGCATTTCACCTTTTCAGGACAAAAATTGATGTTAAAAATGACAAACTTGCCTTCATAACAAAATCTGGGGATCACGACGCAATACATATTTATGATTTAAAAAGCGAAAAAATTACAGATATGTTTCAATTTAATTCGCTTGTAATGATAACATCGCTTTCATTTTCTCCCGATGCGGAAAAATTGGCTATAACAGCTATAGATAAATCAGGATACAGCGACATTTATATCTTTGACCTCAAAACAAAAAACATAAAAAAATTAACCAATGATTTTTACGATGATAAAGAAGTTGCAT
>JBKBWH010000086.1:0-7324 GCA_046289115.1 Candidatus Kryptonium sp. | reverse complement strand
GCATCGCGGAAAAGTGCATATGCGAAAGTTGTGTCGTATCTATCACCTGATTCGGAAATAAATTGGGAATGGCTTAAAACGACTAAGCCCATCGGCTTCATCATTTCAGAGGTTAAAAGTCCGGTTTGTGCTGAGTTAAGGAATTCAACAACTGATTCCGTTTCATCAAGGTAATCAACCTCAACATTAAATTTTTCATCTTCTTCAGGTGGTATTATCAGCGAATTTTTACCGCATCCGATCAATGCGAAAATAATTATTATGTAAAAAACCTTTTTCATTTTTATTAACCTATGTCTTTCGTAATTAAGTTATAATTCAAAACAAAAAAGTGCAAGCCCGGGATGACCCGAGCTTGCACTGGTGAACTGCGTCCTCAGCGCTCAATCTGGCTTACCATCTCTATTTCTATCTTTGCCACCGCGTGCTTTATTTTTCAATGAAGCAACAATGTTACCTATTATCTTGCCTTGATCTCCGGGGTCACTTGGATCAAGTATTCTTCCTGTATTCAATTCTATGAACCAAGAATTCAAATCGAAAACAAGGACATACGGGATATTTCTGTCTGTTTCCGTAATTGTGAAATCTCCCTTGATTTTGAACTCAGTATTAACTTTTCCTGTGGTGAAAACAAAATCTTTCCATGCGCCATTCTGATAAATTTGACCCTTAACATAAATGCTCTTGCCAAGGAATGAATCTGGAATTGCCGGATTTACTTGTAAGTCATAGGGGACAATAGCGTGGACCTTAAATTTGATACCATTGTAATTTCCAGGTGGCAAGCTATCAACGGCAATTGGCGTCGGTTCATTATTTCTCAATGTTACGAAAAATGGTCCTTTAAATCTTATTGTCGGATCATTATCCATTCGTCTCATCTTCTCACGCATCATGTTCATATCGTGATCATCCCATAGGGAATCCTCTTTAACAGTATCAATATTTTGTTTAAATTGAATCCAGCGGAGAACGATTATAGCAAAATCAATCTTTATTGAGTCAACTCGACCAACCGCCTTTGCAAAAGTTATATTTCCCGATGTTTCCCCTACCGCTTTGAGTTCAATTGGGACAAGATTTGGTTCTGATGGTTCTGTTATCTTTGTGCAACCATTAATTATAATTGCCATCGAAATTAAGCCGAGGAGAAATAATTTTTTTAACATGACAGTATCCTCAAATTTTGTTTTAATTTTTTGTGTTCGCACTTACTATAGAACAACCATTGTGCCAGAAAAAATTGATTGTCTTTCAATGTGGAATTTTACATTAAAATGCTGGGTTTTACTGGGGAATTGCTGGGTTTAAGTGTTCCGCTCATTTAGGTTTAAGTTTTCAAGGGTAAGTTCGCCTCTATGGAACTTTAAAGCGAACTCCTCAAGGTAAAAATGATATCTTGTTGGAAGGTTTTTGTATTTTAGTTTAATGACGGATTTAATTTCATCTTCAGATTTGCATTGGTTGATGATCTCTATAAAGTTTTGGATGTACTCGACAAGTTTTTTCTTTGCCTTTTCTGTGGCGTCAGCATCATTTTCAGTCAGTTTCATAGATGTTTTAATGATATCAAATTCACACTCGTATAGATTTTTAAAGCATATTCCTCGGAGATATTCGCTGACCGTTCCTCTGTTCAAGCCAAGTTCATTTGCTGTTTCAGAAATTGCGCTGTGTGAGAATTTTTTCTCCCTAAGTAAGTTTAAAATTTTTTCTTCGATGTCTACTCTTCCCTTCGCTGATTTTGCAATCTCCTCTGGCAAATCTTTAAGTTGAATCAAATTTCTTTCGCTCGACCTTGCAAATATGATTGCTCTTTTTATGGCGTTTTCAAGTTGACGAATATTTCCCGGCCATTCATAGTTTAAGAATGCATTCATTACAGCATACGAGACCTTCACATCACCAGATTTGAATTTTTTCAAAAAGTGTTCAACGAGAAATGGGATATCTTCTTTTCTCTCTCGTAAAGGTGGAACATGGATTTGGACAACATTTAACCTATAATAAAGATCTTCTCTGAATTTTCCTTCTTTCACAGCTTTTTCAATATCGCGATTTGTTGCTGCGATGATTCTCAAGTCAACTTTTAAAATTTCTGTTCCACCGACTCTATTAAATTCGCCTGATTGAATGAATCTTAAAATTTTTGTCTGGAATGATTCTGGTGTTTCTGCGATTTCGTCAAGGAAGATTGTTCCACCGTCGGCAATTTCAAATAAACCTTTTTTTCTTTGAGTTGCTCCCGTAAAAGCTCCTTTTTCATAACCAAAAAGTTCACTTTCAAGCAATGTCTCTGGGATAGCGGAGCAATTTATCGCTATAAATTTTTTATCTTTCCTTTGGCTTAATTTATGTATCGCCATTGCGATTAACTCTTTGCCAACCCCATTTTCACCTGTTATCAAGACAGGCACATCTGATGGGGCAATCTTCTTTATAGTTGAAATGAGTTTCTCCATTTTACCACCTTTTGAGTAGACGATGCCCTCGAAATCAACTTTTCTCGCCTTTTCAACTTCGGTGAATTCTGAAAAGTCCTCAAACCTTGATGTTAATTCCTTTATCTCATCGTAAGTTTTCTCAAGATTTGAAAGCGCTGCTGTTTTCTCATCTGCAGCTTTCAAATTTTCGATCTCTTTTTGAAGTTCGATTATTTTCATCTCCTTTTCCTTGATCATAGATTCAATTCTCTTTTTCTCACTTTCAAGTTCAACTACTTTCCTTCTTTCGGACTCAAAAACATAAATCATCCCTAAAAATGCTGATATCAAAGCAGTAATTACAGGATATATTGAAATTGAGATGCCAAGTGTAAACAAGAAAGTGATAACCGCAAGAGAGAATAAAAATGTTAGCACAGGAAAAATCCCAAATCTTAAAACATTTGAGAGATTTCGCAGTGAGATTAAGTGTAAAATCAGTATGGATAAGATAAAGGATAAAATGAAGTTAACAATGGGTCCAGTTTTAGTTATAAATTTTCTTTGAATAATGGTGTTTAGTGACATTATGTGAACTCCAGTAGCAGGAAACTTATCTTGAAACGGTGTCTTGACCGTTTGCCCAAGGACATCGCTGAAGATCCCGATGAACACAATTTTATTTTTAAATTTTTCAAGGTTAATTTCTGGTTCAAAGCCAGATTTAAGCGCGTCATAAGATTTTATGAAATCCAGAACCGAATACATTTGCAAAACCCCTGTTCCACCGCTATAGTTTATCGGTATCTTTCCATTTTTTGCCGGGATTTTGATTTTGCCAAGTTGAATTTTATCTTCAAAAACTTTAACTGAATCCCTTGGGATTTCGTAATAAGCTCGTGCAAGTTCGAGTGAAAGCGACGGTATATATTGATTTTTTCCAAATTGAGCAAGCAAGGGAATTTCTTCGGGGAAGTCATGCTGGATATAATTTAGATGCCCTAACCCTGCGCAACTTTGAAGAAGTTCATCAAATGGCGCAAGAAAATTCGAGCCCCTAAGAAAATTTGATTTTTTATCATCTGCGATTATCAAAAATTTTTGTAGATTTTTTGATATCTGAGTTGTATCCCCGGCTGACCTTCCAAAATTTATAAAACTTCCACTCAAATAAACCCTTTTTGATTTTTCTATCGTCAGAATTAGGAGATTATCCCGCTCTGGATAATCAGGATTTTTATCCAACAGGAGTATATCAAACGCTATCGCCTTGACATCTAATTCTGTAAGAAGCTCAATGAGAAGTGCGTAATAGCTTCGCTTTAGGGGATATCCACCGAGCGAGTGGATTGCATCATCGTCAATATATAGAAATACAAGTGATGTGTCCACCTGCTGTTGTCCCCGGAGTTTAAACTTCAGTTGGTTGAAAAACGAGTTTAGATTTTCAAGATAGGGAATTTTTGCTATTTCAAGCATTAGGACAAGGGATGAGATTAAAAAAGCAATAAGTAGCCAGTGCTTATTTTTCATTTTTATCTTGGATGGTTTTTGCACTTAACTTAATTTAATTAGCACGTTTGAGTTTTCAAAAGTTGAGTGTTTATAATGTTTGGTTTAATGCCGTTGATATCTTGCTTATTTACTTTGACTTTGATAAATTAATTTTGAAAAACAAAACTCTGCTACATTTTATGGAGAGACCATATCTATCTTTACAAGCACCTTGCGTTCCTTCGTTGATTAAAAACTTTAAAACAAACTCTTAAAGGAGGACCCAGCATGGGAGTTAAAATTCGTAAGGAAGAAGCTCTTGAGTACCACAGTCGTGGGCGAAAAGGTAAACTTGAAGTTATACCTTCAAAGCCCTGTTTAACTCAGAGGGATCTTTCGCTTGCCTATACCCCAGGGGTCGCTGAGCCGTGTAGGGAGATATATAAAAATCCTGACCTCGCTTATGAATACACAATGAAAGGAAATTTCGTTGCGGTGATTTCAAATGGTACGGCGGTTTTGGGACTTGGTGATATCGGGGCGCTTGCGGGGAAGCCTGTTATGGAGGGGAAGGCAGTTTTGTTCAAAAAATTTGCAGATATTGACGCAATTGATATTGAGATCAACGAAAAAGATCCTGATAAGTTAATTGAAATAATCGCAGCCCTCGAACCAACCTTTGGAGGAATCAATCTTGAGGATATCAAAGCACCTGAATGTTTCTACATTGAGGAGGAATTAAAGAAAAGGATGAACATCCCGGTTTTTCATGATGATCAACACGGAACGGCGATCATAAGTGGGGCTGCACTTTTAAACGCACTTGAGCTTGCTGGAAAGAAGATTGATGAAGTTGTAGTTGTTTTCAATGGTGCTGGCGCATCCGCTATAGCATGTGCAAGGTTTTATACCCTTCTTGGCGTTAAAAAAGAGAATATAATTATGTGTGACACGAAAGGTGTTATTTACAAGGGGAGAAAGGAAAGTATGAACCCATACAAAGAGGAGTTTGCGACCACAAGATTCGGTGATGGCGCAACTTTGAAAGACGCACTTGTTGGAGCAGATGTTTTCGTGGGTTTGTCAGTTGGCAATGTCGTCACGAAAGAGATGTTAAAAACAATGGCGGATAATCCTATTGTTTTTGCGATGGCAAATCCTGATCCTGAGATAAGCTATGAAGACGCAATTGAAGCGCGTGACGATGTGATAATGGCAACCGGGAGATCTGATTATCCGAACCAAGTTAACAATGTGCTTGGTTTTCCATTTATTTTTAGAGGAGCGCTTGATGTGAGAGCGAGGGCAATAAATGAAGAGATGAAGCTTGCAGCAGCTCGAGCACTTGCTCAACTTGCAAAGCAGGATGTCCCTGACTCGGTTATTCGTGCTTATGGTGGAGAGAAATTTGAATTTGGGAGAAATTACATAATACCGAAGCCATTTGACCCGCGCGTTTTAACTTGGGTTGCCCCGGCTGTTGCGAAAGCAGCAATTGAAAGCGGGGTTGCGAGAATTCCAATTACGGATTGGGAGGAGTATAAACATCATCTTGAAGTTCGCCTTGGGATATCGCGCGAGATTATGAGACCAATTTTTGCAATTGCGAAAAAAGATCCGAAGCGAATTGTTTTCCCAGAAGGTGAAGAAGTGAAAATTTTGAAAGCAAGCCAAATCCTGATCGATGAGGGAATAGCAAAGCCAATTTTGATCGGTTCGGAGAATATAATAAGGCAAAGAATTGAAGAAAATAAACTTAGTTTAAAGGATGTTAAAATTGTTGAGCCGTTGAAATATCCAAGGTTTGATGAATATGTTGAGGAATATTATCGTCTGCGTCAGCGCAAAGGTGTAACTTTGAAAGAGGCTCATAAAATTATGACCTTGCCAAATTATTTTGGCGCAATGATGGTAAGGATGGGGGATGCTGATGGATTGATTTCTGGTTTAACATCTCATTATCCTGATACAATTCGTCCTGCACTTCAAATCATAAGAATGGATGAAAGATTTACACGTGTTTCGGGACTTTACATCATGATAACCAAAAAAGGGACTTTCTTCTTTGCTGACACAACTGTTAACATCGATCCAACTCCTGAGGAACTTGCTGAGATAGCGATCGCATCTGCTGAAACAGCGAAAAGATTTAATGTTGAGCCAGTTGTTGCTTTGCTATCATTCAGTAACTTTGGAAGCACAGAAAATCAGTATTCTTTAAAGGTTAAAAAAGCAGTTGAGATTATAAAGCAGAAAGCGCCCGACCTTGTGGTTGATGGTGAGATGCAAGCAGATACCGCGGTTGTTCCAGAAATAATTGAAGAGATGTATCCATTTTCGGCTTTAAGAGGCAAAGGTCCTGCAAATGTTTTGATATTCCCAGATCTTAACTCTGCAAACATTGCTTATAAGCTTGTTTACAGAATTGGCGGTGCTGATATTATCGGACCAATTCTTATGGGGATGAAAAAGCCTGTTCATGTACTTCAAACTGGAGCTGAGGTAAATGAGATTGTAAATATGGCAGCTATTGCAGTTGTAGAAGCCATTGAAAAAGAAAGAGTCAATGGTAGGTAATGACCTGTTGGGGGACTTTTGCAAGTCCCTCCAACTTTTTAGTTTATAAATAAAATTTGAGGGATTCGATCGGTGAAAAGATTTTGTTTATCTTTGCTGTTTCTATTTTGCTTTACTTTTGTTTTCGCTGGGATTGAGATTCCTAAATTAACACAGCGTGTGACAGACCTTGCGGGAATTTTAACAGCTGAGCAAATAAAAGCACTTGAGTATAAACTTGCTAAGTTTGAAGATGAAACCACAAATCAAATCGCCATTTTGATCATTCCATCTCTTGAGGGTGAAGATCTTGAGGATTTCTCAATTAAAGTTGTTGAAAAAAATAAGCTAGGTCAAGCTGGGAAAGATAACGGTGTTCTTTTTCTGATAGCAATTCAAGATAGGAAGATGCGTCTTGAGGTTGGTTATGGGCTTGAGGGTGCTTTGCCCGATGCTTTGTGTGATCAGATTTTGAGGAACATAGTGCGTCCGAAGTTTAGGCAAGGGGATTATTACGCTGGGATAGATGCTGGAATTGACGCTATAATCTTAGCGACCAAGGGTGAGTTTAAAGCTGATCCACGAAAAAAAGCAGAAACAAAAGTTGGCACAATTCTTGCGCTTATTATAATTGGTATTGTTTTATTGGCATTTTTTGGCTCTATGATAGCGAGCGCGAGACATTACTCAGTTCATTCTAAAGGACATGATTCGGCTTTGTTATGGCTATGGTTGTTGGGCTCGATGAGTGAAAGAAGAAGGGGAGGTGGATACTGGGGTGGATGGTCATCGGGCGGTGGATTCAGTGGTGGCGGATGGTCTGGTGGAGGTGGAAGCTTCGGAGGCGG
>JBKBWH010000085.1:0-7418 GCA_046289115.1 Candidatus Kryptonium sp. | reverse complement strand
GTTGTTCCCACCACCGCAAAAGACAAAAACTTTTTTCCCAGCGACACCGCCATACTTCATTAAAATTGATTGAATCACGCCTTGGGATGCATTTTCCATCAACAAAAGCCCCGGAATCCCAAGGTTATCTATTGCATAACTATCACATTTTCTCATTTCTTCAGGGGTTGCAACTAAAAGCATAAAATTTCACCAAAAAATTAATTTATATTAAAACAACTTCTCAAAATATCTCGTCACCATAGTCGGCAAGATTCCTATAATAAATATACCAATTGCAGAGATTAAAACCGCAAGAGCACTTGAAATAGAAATCTTCGCTTCATTGGGGTTATTTAAAACTTCTGCTGGTTGCTCTTTAAGATACATATTTATCACGACATTCAGATAATAATAAACTGATATAAGCGTCGCTAACACTCCAGCTACCGCAAGCCAAGTCATTTTAGCTTGGACAGCTGATGCAAAAAGATAATACTTTCCAACGAATCCAGCAAAAGGTGGAAAACCTACTAATGCAAACATAAAGATGGACATTATAACACCGATTAAAGGTTTTCTATGCCCAAGCCCAGCGTAATCATTTATATTAAGCGCTTTATTCTCTTCTTTTTCGACAATAGAAACGACTCCAAAAGCTCCAACTTGCATTAGAATATAAGCCAAAGAATAGTAAAGAATTCCTTGTTTTCCGAGTTCATTTGCTGAGGCGAGCCCAATCAGAATATATCCAGCATGAGCTATGCTTGAATAAGCAAGCATTCTTTTAATATTGGTTTGCGAAATTGCAATTATATTGCCAAGAGCCATTGACAAAACTGAGATGATGGCTATAGCGTTTCTTACTTGTTCATTTGCGCCGTTGAAGCCAAATATGAAAACTAAAACAAAAGCACCAAACGCAGCTGACTTCGCAACCGCTGACATAAAACCACTTGCGGGTGTCGGCGCTCCTTCGTAAACATCTGGTGCCCACATATGAAATGGAACAGCAGCGACCTTAAATGAAAATCCCACAAGCAAAAGCCCAACCCCAAGCCAGAAGAGAAAATCATTTTGGTAATTTTGAAAATTCGCAGATATAATTTTTAAATTAGTCGTTGTTGTGCTCCCATAAATAAATGCAATACCCAAAAGCAAGAATCCTGTTGCAAACGCCCCAAGCAGAAGATATTTTAAACCAGCTTCATTTGATCTTGGATCCGTCCTAGCAAAAGATGCAAGGACGTAAAGGGAAATAGACATAAGTTCAATTCCAAGGAAAGTTATAATAAGATCAACACCTGAAGCAAGAAACATCATACCAGCGGTTGCAAATAAAATAAGTATGTAAAATTCACCGTGATTTATATTTCTCTTGACAAGATAATCCTTCGAAAGCAAAATCGTGAGCAAAGCCCCAACGCAAAGAATGAAGCTAAAAAAACTTGCATATCCTCCAACTGCAACCATCCCATTAAAAGCCGTTGAATACATTGGATAGATGTAAATAGCAGAAAGCCCAGCTAAGATAAGCGAAATTATGCTTAAAAAATAACTTATCGTTTCACCCCTTTTAAGAAGTGCTTCTAAAATCACAACGATCAAACCAGCTAAGGAGACAATTAAAACCGGCGATATTCCAAGTAGGTCAGTGTAAAAGTTCATCTCAAATTTACATTTGTTTTTATGTTGAGATAAAGTGCTATTTTAAAGCGTCCTGAAGAAAATGAACCATATAAGTGTGTAAATAGGCAACAGAATCGGAATTGAATATTTTATCATATAACCGAAGAAGCTTGGCATTTTAATATGTAATTGCTCAGCGATTGATTTGACCATAAAGTTCGGACCGTTGCCAATATATGTCATTGCGCCGAAGATAACAGCACTTACTGATATTGCCTGTATATATTTCCAAGATTGAGATGTCACTGGAAAAAAATTAGGATTATGCAAAATTTGTAAATGACTTAAATCATTGGGTGAAAGCATACCAAGCATAGCCTCCATATGAATTGGGTTATCAACATTTAAACCATGGAGTCCAAAAGCTGCACTTAAAAAATTAAGATATGTAGGCGCATTATCAAGAAAACTTGATAATATCCCGGTGCCCCAGAAAAATTCTCCGGGACGTGTAATCCCAATTTTTGCTGCGTTTAACTCAAGCCAATCAAGAGCAGGAACCATAGTGGCAAAAATACCCGCAAATAAAATCGCCACTTCTTTTATTGGGATGAAATTAAAATCATTTCGTTCGTGGATTTCTCTCTTAGTCGTAAAGTAGCTCGCTATCGCAGAACCAATCATTATAATCTCTCGAATCGGTTCTTTAAGGAAAACTGCTCCAAGAATTATCACAAGAAATATAACATTGTGTAAACCTTCAACAACAGCTTGTTCACCCTTTGCTTCAGTTTCTTTCTCCATTATGTTAGATAGCTTTTTATAGTTATACCTGTCAATGAGATAAAATACCAATAAAACGAGCCCAATAGTTATCAGCCAAATGTGCCAAACCTTTGTTATCACCCAAAAGAACGGAACACCCTTAAGGTAACCAAGGAAAAGCGGTGGATCACCTATTGGCGTCAACATCCCACCAATGTTTGAAACAGTAAAGATAAAAAAGACGATATGATATCCGGAAATTCTATACTTGTTCAATCTGATATAAGGTCTTATCAACACCATTGACGCACCTGTCGTCCCAAGAAAATTTGATATGACAGAACCAATCCCAAGCAGTATCACATTTGCAAGTGGAGTTGATCTTCCCTTGACCCTTATATGAATTCCACCGGCGACGACGAAAAGTGAACCAATCAATGAAATAAAACTAAAGTACTCAATTGCCGTATGCAACATCCTCGGGGCATTTTTCAAAATGAAAAAGTAATAAACTACGGTGACAGCACCAAGGGCAAAAGCAACTAGTGGATAATTATGCTCCCACCAATGGCGATTTATAAATGGCATCACAGCAATGGAAAGGAGAAGCAAAATAAAAGGTGTTATCATCACCGGATTAACCGGAAGAATCTCATATTCTATCGCAAAAGCGTCTGAGACTTGAAAGAACAGCAAAATTAGAATGATTAAGCTTCCGAGAATTATTTTTTTCATTTATCACCCTTAATTTATTTCCAATTTTGATTTATTTTTTACTTTTGCGCTCTAAAAACTCCCGAACGATATTTTTCCATTTGCTCGACAACTTTTTTCACGCTTGGTTCCGATTTCTTCAAAAAAGTGTTTGGATAAATTCCAATCCATACTATAAAAATTAACACAAGAGCAAGCGAAATTATCTCCCGAAGGTTTAAATCTTTAATATTTTGATTTTCCGGCTTCGTTACTTTCCCAAAGAATATCCTTTGATATGCGGTAAGAAGATAAACCGCAGCTAAAATCACACCAGTTGCTGCTAAAATTGAAAACGCGGTT
Organism: Candidatus Kryptonium sp.; assembly: GCA_046289115.1. Lineage (GTDB taxonomy): Bacteria > Bacteroidota > Ignavibacteria > Kryptoniales > Kryptoniaceae > Kryptonium. The sequence continues at coordinate 3,989 of JBKBWH010000085.1, read as the reverse complement.
GTGCCTAAAAATTTCGATTTAAAAGAACCAAGCAAGATTAAAAACTCACCGACAAAACCATTCAGCCCAGGCAAACCAAGCGATGAAAGCGCAACTATCATGAAAAATGTTGCATAAACGGGCATCACGCGAGCAAGACCACCAAATTCTTCAATCATCCTTGTATGACGCCTATCGTAAATCATCCCAACAAGCATAAATAAAGCGCCCGTTGATAACCCGTGATTGACCATCTGAATTAATCCACCTTGAACGCTTTCAATTGTTAGCCCCATTAATCCAAGAACTACAAAACCAAGGTGGCTAACAGAAGAATAAGCGACAAGCTTTTTTAAATCAGGTTGAACAAAGGAAACAAGCGCGCCATAAATTATTCCAATGACAGCTAAGACAGCAATGTAAGGTAAGAAAATAAAAGTCGCCTCAGGGAAAAGAGGGATTGAAAATCTCAAAATTCCATAAGTTCCCATTTTCAGGAGAACTCCAGCAAGTATCACGCTTCCAGCAGTTGGTGCCTCAACATGTGCATCAGGAAGCCAAGTGTGAAATGGAAACAACGGAACTTTTATAGCAAAGCTTAAGGTGAACGCAAGAAACATTAAAATTTGCGCGTTCAGAGAAACTTTTGGTGCAACTTCATATAACTTTTCAAGATCCGCAGTAAATTGTCCATTTATCTGGCTTGCAAAATTCCCGAGCGATATAATTGCAACGAGCATTAGCAAGCTCCCAACCATAGTATAAATTACAAATTTAACCGCTGCGTAAATTCTATTCTCACCTCCCCATATTCCAATTATAAAATACATTGGTATCAACATCGTCTCCCAAAAGATGTAAAAAAGAAATGTATCAAGTGAACAAAAAACACCATTCATCCCCGTCTCAAGCAAAAGAAACATAATCACATATCCTTTTACCCTTTTATCAACGGAGTCCCATGTGGCAAGTAATCCAACAGGTGTTAAAAATGTTGTTAAGACAAGAAGCAAAAGTGAAATCCCATCAATTCCAACTTTATAAGAAATATCAAGGGAGCGAATCCAAGGATAAATCTCAACGAATTGAAACCCGGTTTTTTGTGGTTCATATTTTAGAAAAACATATACAGAAAGGATAAAAGTTAAAGTTGAAAAGAGAACCCCGAGAAATTTTATTAAATTTTTTCTTTCGCCGTTTATAAGTGAAATCACAAGTGCGCCAACAAGTGGTAGAAAAATTATTGCGGTTAAAATATGTTTTTGAAGCCACTCCATTTTTCAATCTCTTTAATTTTTGTTCAGAAGATAAGCCACAAGATAATTAAAATCCCTATCAAGAAGACAACAGCGTAAGATTGGACGATTCCATTTTGAACAAAGCGAACCACTGAACTTACAATTGATGTAACCCTTGCACTTCCATTTACTATGCCATCAATAACTCTGATGTCAAAAAATCTCCAGAGTAATTTTTCACTGCTCCATTTTACGGGCTTTACGATGATCGCATCGTATATTTCGTCGACATAATATTTATTGTAGAGCAATTTGTAAATGCCGGAGAAAGTTTGTGTTAATTTTGCAACCGTATTTATTCGTTTAAGGTATAAATATCTCGCAAGCAATATTCCACCCAAGCTTATTAAAACCGAGATAAACATAAGTAAAAACTCTGTAAAGGTTGAATGAGTCAATTCAAGCGTTAATTTGGCATTTGCATCCTCAAATACGGGCTCAAGCCAGTGATGGAATAAATTCTTCAAACCGAAAGACTCAGGAATTCCAATGAATCCGGCAACCGCTGAGAAAAATCCAAGAACTATTAGAGGTAATGTCATAACCTTTGGGGCTTCGTGTGGGTGTTTTGCTCCGTATCTTGGTGGTGTTTCGAAAACAAGCGCAACAAGTCTAAACATATAAAACGCTGTCATAAAAGCACCTATTGCCCCAAGGAGCCATAACCAGAATGAACCTTGAGAATAAGCGCCCCACAAAATCTCATCTTTGCTGAAAAATCCAGAAAGAGGTGGAATCCCTGCAATTGCAAGCGAAGCGATAAAGAATGTTTTATAAGTTATAGGTAAATAATTTTTAAGTCCCCCCATCTTTTGAATATCTTCTTCATTATCAAGCGCATGCATCACTGCACCCGCTCCCAAGAATAAAAGGGCTTTAAAAAACGCATGCGTTGTCAAGTGAAATATTCCCGCAGAAAACGCTCCTACACCCATTGCTAAGAACATATATCCGAGCTGACTTATCGTTGAATAGGCGAGGATTTTTTTGATGCCATTTTGGACAAGACCCATTGAAGCCGCATAAACCGCTGTAAGCGCACCGATTATGGCGACAATTTCCATTGTCGTTGGAGCAAGTGCATATAAAACTGATGATCTCGCAATCATATAAACTCCAGCGGTTACCATCGTAGCTGCGTGAATCAACGCGCTCACTGGCGTTGGGCCGGCCATTGCGTCAGGGAGCCAAACATAAAGTGGAATTTGAGCTGATTTTCCAGTTGCGCCAACAAATAAAAGCAAAGTTATCCAAAAGACGGTTGAATCTCCAACTTGAAGCTTATTCGCAATTGAAAAGACGGTGTTGAAGTTTAAACTGCCGAAATATTTATACATCAAAAACAAAGCAATTAAAAACCCAAAATCCCCAATTCTATTCACGATGAATGCCTTTCTCCCCGCATCGCTCGTCGTCATTTTTTCAAAAGGTTTATCATACCAAAATCCGATCAAAAGATAAGAGCATAATCCAACCCCTTCCCATCCAAGAAACATAAGCAAATAATTATCAGCCAAAACAAGCGTGAGCATCATGAATATAAAAAGGTTCAAATAAGCGAAAAACCTCGCAAAACCCCTATCGCCATGCATATATCCAATTGAATAAATGTGTATCAAAAAGCCAACGCCTGTGACAACCATAGCCATTAAAACCGATAGCGGATCCACAAGATATGAGAAAGAAATGTCCAATCCACCAGTCTTTATCCAAGAGAAATATTCAACGATAAATTTTCGCTTATAAGATGGCAACCCAAGAAGTTCAAGGTAGACAAGAAGCGAAACGATAAATGACGCCCCAACGGTTAAGCTTCCAAACCATCCGATTATTTTTTCCTTCCTTATTTTCCAACCAAATAACCCGTTGACGATAAAACCAATGAGCGGAAATATAAGCGCAAGTCCGATATACTTATGCATTTTTCAGGTGCCTCTTTTTTTAACTTACCATTTTAACAAATTAATTTCGTCGATGTTAACGGTTAACCTATTTCTAAAAATTGCTATCACAATTGCAAGTCCAACCGCAACCTCAGCAGCTGCAACAACCATCACGAAGAAAACCAACATTTGTCCGATTTCATTTCCGATATAACTTGAAAATCCAACAAGGGCAAGATTTACGGAATTCAACATCAACTCAATGCACATGAAAATGACAATCGCATTTCTTCTTATTAGAACACCTAAAACTCCAATAGTGAAAAGAATCAAGCTTAAAAATAAATACCATGATAGAGGTATCATAGCATTTCCAAGTTTGTTTGAATTTTTCTCAAGTCAGTGAGTGGTTTCATAAGCAACTCTACTCAAATTTTCTTTTAGCAAGGACAATCGAACCTACTATCGCGACAATTAAGATCAAAGATGTGATTTCAAATGGAAGGATATAGTTTGTGAATAATTTTTCACCGATGAACTCAATTTTGCCTATCTCAACTGAGTTTTCAGCCTGTTGCAAAAATCTTCCGCTTACCGATTTTCCCAATTCCAATGCAATTCTGCCGAAGACAAGCAACACAAACAAGAAGGCAATTGCTTTTCTTAAATCGAGTTTATCTGATAACTTTTTCTCATCTTGTAGATTAAGTAGCATTATCACGAACACAAACAGAACCATTATTGCCCCGGCGTAAACTAAAACATGGATAATGGCTATAAACTGGGCATTTAAAGTGAGGTATATGATTGAAAGTGAAAGAAAATTGAT